>CADBEA010000007.1 GCA_902793635.1 uncultured Erysipelotrichaceae bacterium
ATCTGTCCGGCTATGCGATGCTGCGGAAAAGCGAGGACAACCGCGGTATCGGCGCGACGATGTACAGCCGTATCAGTTCCATTGCGGCCGATGCGGAAACAGCCGTTTCCTTTCTCGAGCCGGAGATCCTGGCATTGCCGGAAGATGTGCTGGATGCCATGGCGAATGATGAAACACTGGCCGAATGGCAGTTCTGGCTGCGGGATCTGATCAGCCGGAAAGCCCATATGCTGAACGGCCGGGAAGAGATGATCCTGGCATCGTTCACGGAAGCCTTCAATGCCGCGGACCGGGCAGCTGAAGCACTGCGTGATGCGGATCTGCAGTTTGAAGATGCGCCTGATCAGAATGGTGTTCCTCATCAGGTCAGCAATCTGAACTTCGTCGTGCTGCAGAGCAATCCTGACCGTGTCCTGCGGGAGAATGTGTTCCGTTCCTACTACAAAGGCTATAAGGACCACATTCACGTCCTGATCGAAACATTCCGCGGTATGTGCGCCAAATTGGCTGCCGAAGCACAGCTGCGCGGTTTTGCCGGAGCCAGGGAAATGGCTCTTTCAGCCGATCATATTCCGCTTTCTGTCTATGACGGTCTGATTGATACGATCCATGATCATATGGAAACGATGTACCGTTATGTACGTCTGCGCAAACGTCTGCTCAAGGTCAGCGAACTGCATTACTACGATGTTTATATGCCGCTTGTGAAGAGTGTCAACCGGAAGTATACATATGAAGAAGCACAGGCGATGGTTCTTGAGGCTGTCCGGCCGCTGGGTGAGGAATATCAGAATGTTGTCAGACAGGCATTCATCAGACGCTGGGTTGATGTTTATCCGAATCTTGGCAAAACCGGCGGTGCCTATTCAGCCGGAACCTATGATTCCGAGCCGTATATACTGCTGAACTTCGGCGGCAACCTGGACAGTGTTTCAACGCTGGCCCATGAGATGGGACATTCCCTGCACAGCTGGCATACCTGCCATGCCCAGCCGTTCCAGTACAGCGATTATTCGATGTTCGTGGCGGAAGTCGCATCCACGGTCAACGAGAATCTGCTGATTGAACAGCTGCTTGCCAATGAAGAAGATCCGCTGGCGAGGCTGTCATTGCTGAATCAGTATATGGAGGGGTTCAAAGGAACGGTCTACCGGCAGACGATGCTTGCGGAATTTGAAAAGGAAGCACATGCCATTTATGAAAGAGGTGAGGCTCTGGATGAGGAATCACTCTGCGGTCTGTATGAGAAACTGATTCGTCAGTATTTCGGCGAAGATCTCGTCATTGATGACGAAGTGCGTTATGAATGGGCCCGGATTCCGCATTTCTATCTGAACTTCTATGTCTATGTATATGCGACCGGTTACTGCATGGCGGCAGCACTTTCCAATATGATCCTGCAGGAAGGCAAGCCGGCAGCAGACAGATACCGGGAATTCCTGTCGATGGGTTCTTCCGCGTATCCGCTGGATGAGCTGAAACATGCCGGCGTGGATATGACGACAAATGCGCCGCTGGTTTCCGCTCTTGATAAATTCGCGGCGGTCGTCAGCGAAGCGGAGAAGATTGCGGAAGAGCTCGGTCTGTAAAAGAAAAGACGGACGTCTGTCCGTCAGAGAGTAAATTCAAGCAGCAGCGGGTAATGGTCACTTGGCCAGTATCCGCTGTATTTCTTTGTGATCTTGATAAGCTTTTCAGGTGTAATATGACGGCTGATCAGAATATGGTCGATCGGTCTGTGACGGGCCATGAAACTGCCGGAGCGGCCGCTCAGGGTAGTCCCGACCGCATTGACAGATGTGTCTTTCAGATCAGCCTGTTTCAGCATTTTCAGAGCGGGGGAATCCGGGATGTCATTGAAGTCACCGGCCACAGCCGTGAAAATGCCGGTTTGATATTTGCGGATCAGTTCAGCAAGTATGCGAGTCTGGTGCACTCTTACGGAAGAAAAGTTCAGATCGAGATGGGTATTGAAAAATGTCAGGATCTCTCCGCTTTGTATATCTTCCAGCCGGACGAAGGAGGCAATGCGGGGGAACTGGCTTGCGGTAAAATGCGAGCCTGTGACTTCCGGTGTGTCCGAGAGCCAGAAGGTTTTCTCCTGCAGCAGGCGGAAACGGTCTTTGCGATAGAGAATGAGGCACGCTTCATCCGCGATTGACGAATGCCGGTATTCACCGCTGATACCGTACTGCGGCAGTTCGGTATCGAGATACGGCCGCATGCGGGGTGTAACTTCCTGCATGCCGATCAGATCCGGCTGATGTACATTGATCATTTCCCGGATCGCCTGAATACGAAAAGTGAAACGGCTGTCGCCGATGATACTGATACTGTCATTCCACATATTGAGAGTCATGATCCGGTAAGTCGTCATTTCTTTGATCCCTCTGCTTTGCCGTGATTATATCAGAAATTGGAAAAGAAAAGTCCCCCGACACACAAATGCAGGGGGACAGGTCATATTCAGATGAACATGCCGAAGAGGTTGGCACCGATGACGGTTATGATACCGGCGGTTACGATGGCAAGTGAACTCATCGCGCCTTCGACTTCGCCCATTTCCATTGCCTTGGCTGTGCCGATGGCGTGGGCACTGGTACCCATGGCAAGTCCTTTGGCAATCGGGTCAGTGACTTTGCAGAGCTTCAGGACAGATTCGCCGATGATGTTGCCGAGGATGCCGGTAACGATAATGGCTGCCACGGTGATCGGGACGATACCGCCCATTTCTTCCGAGATGCCCATGCCGATAGCAGTTGTGATCGACTTCGGCAGGAAGGTGACATACTGGGCATGGGAGAAATGGAAGATGAAGGCAAACATCAGGATGACGGCCAGGCTGGTCACTGTGCCGACGAAGATACTGATCATGATTGCCTTGATGTTCTTCTTGAGGCGGTCCAGTTCCATGTAGAGCGGAATGGCCAGTGATACGGTAGCCGGTGTCAGCAGCCAGCTGAGGTATTTGGCACTGCTGTTGAAGTCAGCATAATCAATTTTGAATGTCAGAAGAATGATGATGACGAGAATGATGGAAATCAGCAGCGGATTCATCAGACCGGAATTGAATTTCTTTTTGAGCAGGACGCCGATATAGTAACAGACAAGGCTGAGGACAACGCCGAAGGTGGCTGAGCCGGCAATGAATTCATGCATGATTACTGTTCCTCCTTTGAAGAAGAGCGGATGATCTTCTGGGCGGTGATGCCGGTGACAGCCATGACGATAAACGTTGAGACAACCGTCGTGACAAGAGCCGGAATCAGAATGGGCTGCAGTTCACTCCAGGAATTGATCAGACCGGCAGCGGCCGGAATGAACATGACCGGCATGATGGCGATCAGAAACTGGGCGGCGCTTTTCACTTCTTCCAGCTTGATGACTTTCGTGATCAGCAGCACCAGCATCAGAACCAGTCCGTAGATACTGCCGGGAATGGGCAGGGGAATGACAAAGCGGAAAAGCTCACCGATACAGGTGATCAACAGGATAATGCCAAACTCTTTCAGATATTTCATAATAAGAAAACTCCTTGCTTTCATTCTATCGTAATTTGCCGGACACTGACGCATAAATCTTGTCTTTCATACGGGAATGTTCAGGAGAGAATGTCAGTTTGCGGTATGGGACAGTTTTCGTTGGGAGGAAGAGAGAAAGACGGCGTGGTCTTTTTCTTTTTTTCACGGCCGGTGAATGATACAATTGAAACGCACGCCGCAAGCGTTGGAGGTATGTGATGACATTGATGGAAAAATCCTGCGGAGCTGTTGTCGTCAGACGCAGACAGGGAAAGGTCTACACACTGATGATCCGGCAGAACCAGGGCCACTGGTGCTTCCCGAAAGGCCATGTTGAAGGCGAAGAAAACGAGTTTGAAACAGCTGAACGTGAAGTTCTCGAAGAGACCGGACTGAAAGTCAGGTTCATCGACGGTTTCCGGGAAAGCGTCGTCTACAGTCCGCGTGACAATGTTATGAAGGAAGCCGTTTATTTCCTGGCTGAACCATGCGGCGGCAAAGAAAAGAAACAGGACGAGGAAATCAGTGAGATGCACTGGGCGGATATTCTTGAAGCCCTGGCGCTGATCACTTATGACAACGACGCGGTCCTTTTCCGCAAAGCCATGCGTTTTCTGAAAAACCAGGAGGATGAGTAACCGTGATCCGTCTGGAAAGATATCCGCAGGCCAGTTATCATCCGGATTTCGTTGATTCCCGCCGGCATGAGATTCCTTCCGAATTCTTTACCTATTACGGACAGAACAGCGAATCCTATATCCTGCTGGACGGCAGCGAACCGATTGGTCTCTGTGCTCATTGGGTACAGGAGGACCGGGTTCATTTCCGTTTCTGGTTTGTCAGTGAAACAAGTGATGACAACAAGCGGGAAGCCATCTCGATGTATACCGAGAAAGCGATCAAAACGTATCATCCCGAGCGGATGCTGGTGCATGGCTCAAGAGCGGATGCGCGGATCTACAACGGCTGCCGTTTTTTCCAGAAGGGCAGACTGTATCAGAAGATCATTGAACCGTGGCGCTACCAGGTTCCCGATGCGGCATTCGACAAAGAAGGCTATATTATCAACCAGGGTCTTCTGAAAGCTTTGCCGTTTGGCTGGTTCGATTCGATGGCCAAGGGCTGCGGCTGGATCGCCGCCTACAATCTGCTCAAGATGAACGGCAATGAATGCACGATGCAGGAATGTGCCGAATCACTGGGCAGAAGAACATTGCTCGGCGGTCTGATGGGACAGGAATCATTAATGCTGCTGCTGTGGCTGCGAACCAAGAAGCTGAACGCGAAAATGACAGTGCCGTCCAATCGCGCGGCTATGAAAGCCATGCAGGAAGCGGATAACGGCATTCTGCTGTATACCCATGCGCACGGTGCCCACTATACGGCCTTCCGGCGTCTGAAAAGCGGAGAGCTGTGGTTCTACAATGCGGTATACGGCCGGGCCGGTCATATTGATACACCGCAGGGCTTCCTGAAGAAGTACGCGCTGTTTCCGTTTTCCTCAGTTATCTATGTGAAGAAAGAAATATGATCAACAGAACTGTCAGTTTAAATGAAATACGCTTTATCGAAAAAGATCCCGGTCTTCTGACCGACAGCATCAGGCAGCGCGGCATTGCCATTCCCGTGCAGGTGAATGCGGACGATGAAGGCTATGTCTGCGTCGACGGTCATAAACGTCTGAGCGCCAGTAAGATCCTGGCGGCGGAAGATGAACGTTTCGGGATAATTCCGATTATGATCCTCAATGATTATTCCAAGGCGGGCAGCGCCTTTTGGGGAAATACACAGAACCACCACTGAGAGGTAGATATGGAACGACTTCAGAAAGTAATCGCAAAAGCAGGAATCGCCTCCCGCCGCAAAGCCGAGGAACTGATCCGTACGGGTCATGTCAAAGTGAACGGTGAGACTGTTACCGAGATGGGTGTTCAGGTCGGACCGCATGACACGGTCAGCGTTGACGGCAAAGAACTCCGCAGTGAGGAGAAGGTATATTTTCTGCTGAACAAACCGAAGAAAACGATATGTTCTCTGAAGGACGAGAAGGACCGTCAGACGGTACTTTCCTGTTTCCCGGATGTCAGTGAGCGTATTTTTCCGATCGGCCGTCTGGACTATGAAACGACCGGTATTCTTCTGTTTACCAATGACGGCACTTTCGCCAATCAGATGATGCATCCGAAGTATCATCTGCCCAAGACGTATGAAGTCGCCGTTGATGGTGTGATCACCGACAATATGGCGATAATGCTGAGCCGCGGCATCATGCTGGAGGGAAAGAAAACACTGCCGGCCGATGTCGAGATCCTGCAGCGTTCGGAAAAGAAAAACAAAACCGTCCTCCATATTACGATCTATGAAGGACGGAACCGTGAAATCAGAAAGATGATGGAGTACTTCAACTGCGATGTGACAAGACTCTGCCGCATCGGCTATGGCTTTCTGACGCTGGGCAGTCTGCGACAGGGCCAGTACCGGCGGCTGCGGCCGTATGAAGTGCGAAAGCTGATCGCCATGAGTGAAAATCAGAACGAAATGCCAAGTGAGGAAATCTGATCGTCATCGGGATCGATGTAGATCATCTTGTAGGCACCAAGCTGTACCGTACCCGGTTTTGCGCCGGGTATTTTTTTCAGATTGCGCTGTGGGCAGTAGACGATCGGAACGCTGGAGGAATGGCGGCCTTTGGAAAAGAAGGCGGCGATGTTGGCGGCGGTGCGCAGCGCGGTCTCATCTGGATCTTCGGTATGAATGACGACATGGGCGCCATGGTAGTCCTTGGCATGGAGCCAGGTCTCGTTGCGTCTGGCGATATGCCAGGTCAGTTCGTCATTCTGATAATTGTTGCGGCCAAAGGAGATACGGACGCCTTCCGGTGTCGTGATCTCGGTGACGGAGGCTTTGCTTTCCTTTTTCCGGCGGCCGGCCTTTTTCTTTTTCTGGTTGTTCTTCAGATAGCCGAGGCGGATCAGCTCTTCCTGTATTTCGATAGCCGTGTCATAGTCAGCCAGATCCAGCTGTTCAATCAGGCCTTCGAAGTAACTGATTTCTTCTTCCGTGATCCTGATCTGTTCCTGAAGATAGGTCTGACCTTTTTTCAGTTTGTTGTAGCGTTGGTAGGCACGGCGGGCATTGCCTTTGCCGTCCAGGCGTGGATCAAGCGGAACTTCAATATCCTTGTCAGTTTCATAGTCCGTCAGAGTGATCGAACTTCTGCCTTTTGTGTCATTGACCTGCCAGGTAAACAGCAGATCGCCGTACTTCTTCCATTTCTCGCAGTCTCTGGCTTCGTCAAGTTCACTGATCAGACGCGGTAGTTTCTGTTTCTGATGTTTCAGCTGGCGGCTGACGAAATGATTGATATCACCGCTGACCTGACGGATGCGCTCTTTTTCTTCCCGGCGGAAGTAGAGGATGTCAAAACCTTCAAACAGCGGATAGCAGACATTGTGACCACAGCTCTTCAGCGGCAGACAGTGGAAGACCGGCTCCTGCTTTTCAGCTGCGATATACAAAGATTCTGATTCTTCGATTTCCTTCATAATGTCCGCGAAGGTTTCACCATGACTCATCCGGTATTCGATTTCCTTGGAAAGGAAGGGTGAGAAACCGGAAAACTGGGCGGTCAGAGTCTTCTCCGGATCGATCGTGTGATCGGTGAACGGATTCTTTTTATTCTGGGAAGGTGTGAGCGGGTAAACAGCGCCGGGATGAATGGTACGGCGGCTGTTTTCAAATGGCGGGATACGTTTGAGGGCGTCGATAATACGGTTGTCACTGTTGACCAGAACGACGTTGGCATACTTACCCATCAGTTCAATGTAGAGATACAGCATTTCCTCGTCACCGAGATTGTTGCGCCGCAGAATATCCATCCGGCACCAGCGGTCAAGTTCCGCCTGTTCGATTGCGGTAATCATACCGCCCTCGATATACTTGCGCAGCACCATGACAAAATTACCAGGCTGATAGGGGACCGGATAGGAACGGCTGGTGAACAGCAGCCGGTTGTATACGGAGTGACAGGAGATCAGCAGCTGTTTTTTGCCGGCGGTGCCGTGTGTCTGAAAAAGCAGTTCGGTGCCGGAAACATCCTGGATTTTCTGGATCCGCAATGGCAGAGCCGACCGGATCTGCGGTATGATTTTACTGAGAAGAATGCCGTCAAGAGCCATATGTGTACCTCGTCAGTAAAACATTATAACACCATTGACTCAGACCAACGGTATGTCTATCATTTACTAAAGAGGGTAGAAAATGAAAAAAGGGTTATTGATCGTTGTAAGCGGACCTTCCGGGGTCGGCAAGGGGACAATTCTGAAGAAACTCATGGAAGACGATGAGCTGAAACTGGCTTATTCCGTTTCCATGACAACAAGAGAAAAGCGCCCGGGAGAAGAGGAAGGCGTCAATTACTACTACGTCAGCAAGGAGCAGTTCGAGAAGGCAATTGAGAACGGCGAAATGCTGGAACACGCAGAATTTGTCGGCAACTTCTACGGGACGCCGCTGAAGGAAGTCGAACGTCTGCGCAAAGAAGGCCGCAATGTCGTTCTGGAAATCGAAGTGCAGGGCTGCCGTCAGGTACAGGAAAAAGTCAAGGACGCCCTGACAATCTTCATTGTCCCGCCGAACATGGAGGAACTGGAAAGAAGGATCCGCGGCCGCAAGACCGAGCCGGAGGAAATCATCCAGCAGCGTCTGGCCAAAGCTGCTACCGAAATGGAAAGCATCGGCCAGTATAAGTATGTTGTATGCAATGATGATGTCGATCTGGCAGCGGACATTATGCGCGTCATTATCAAACATTACATGAACAGGGAAGACTGATCTGAACCTGTCGGAAGGTATCTGTAACGGAAAAAGACAACTGACAGATCGACGATGCCTTGATGGCAGCAATTTCCGGGGGGGGAACTACCGAGGAGACGGAGGAAATCGTCAATTATCTGATCGAACACGATCCGGAATTCACTGCGATGATGGCTGACGACTACTATCTCGCAATATACCTGAGACTCAGACACCATGTTCCGGAAATGACCACTTTCTTTCTTAGACTCAGAGATCCGAACGGATATATTACCGACGGTGGATCTAAACTGGTCAGCCACGAATACATCATGGATCAGCTCAGAAAGAAACTTGGATAAGGAAGATGGCAGCAAAATGCCGTCTTTTTTCTTTTCCTGTGCTCGCGTGAAATGAAAAAGGACCGTCCTTTGACGGTCCCTGTATGAAGCAGATTAACGGTTGTAGTATTCAACGATCAGAGCTTCATTGATTTCCTGATTGAGTTCGCTTCTTTCAGGAAGACGTACATATGTACCTTTTTTGTTTTCCTTGTCAACTTCGACGAATGCCGGTGTGGAAATGGTTGCTTCCAGAGCATCGTTGACGACTGCCAGGTTGCGGTCTCTTTCTCTCAGAGCGATGACGCTGCCCGGTTTGATTTCAGCGGAAGGAATGTCTACCTTCTTGCCGTTGACTTCGATGTGTCCGTGGTTGACAAGCTGTCTTGCTGCAGCACGTGTTCTGGCAAAGCCCATACGGTATACGAGGTTGTCCAGTCTGCTTTCCAGCAGTACCAGGAAGTTGACACCTGCCATACCATCCAGTTTGGATGCCTTGCGGAACAGATTTGCGAACTGGCGTTCGTTCAGTCCGTACATGTTGCGGACTCTCTGCTTTTCACGCAGCTGAGTGCCGTAACCGGAGAGCTTGACTCTCTTTGTCGGGCCGTGCTGACCCGGCGCATAAGTTCTTTTCTTGAGTTCTTCACCTGTTTCCAGAACGGAGAAGCTCAGACGTCTGGCTTTTTTCCAGACAGGTCCTGTGTAACGTGCCATGTTTTGTTTCCTCCTAATATATAATGGCTGAAAACAATAACAGGTACAGATCACCGATAAGGGGTGTTGCCGTTAACCTTTTCACCTTATGCAGCAGGTTACTGAGGTACAGCCGCTTGTGCCGGCAACGCCGTGGATATCAGCTCTGTATGCTGCCATCATTTAACGCGATGAAAATTGTACCATTTCCGCTCTGGCGCGTCAATGAAAAGGTGAGTGGATTTCTTTTTCAGTAAGATATGTTTCTGTGGTAGAATATCATGGATAAGTGAAAGGGGTCTGCGAGATATGAACGCTTTTTTAAATTTTATCGGTGATACCAAGACAATTATCGCAATTGCTGTGATCATAGCTGCCCTTGTGATCTGGCTCATTATAAACAGAGTTTCCACAAAACGACTTACCAAAGAACTTGCTGATCAGGAGAATCATTACCGGATGATTAAGAACATTCCGCTTTCTCTGAAGATGAACAAGGCAGTGGCTATCAGCCGGGTGGATCTGGATACAGCCGACAAGGTCAATGACGCACAGGTGATATTTGACAGGGTACAGGCCGATCTTTCACGGATCTCCGCGTCGCTTTCCGATGCTGAGAATCATATCGCTGACGGCAAACTGAAATCAGCCCATGAACTGCTTTCCTCCATGGACCGTGAAATGCGTGTCGTGGAATCGGAAGCCAAGGGACTTGAAACCAGACTGGACGGCATCCTCGCCAAGGAAACAGCCCAGCGCCAGCAGGTTACGAATATGAAGAACCGTTTCCGTGCCCTTAAGGCACAGGCCCAGGAAAACGCGACCCGTCTGTCCTTCGCCTGGCCGATGGTGGAACAGAAAGTTTCCGATACCGAGAAGATGTTCTCAACATTTGAAGAATGGATGTTCTCCAACGACTTTGACAAAGCCAATACTGAACTGGAGAGCATTTCCCGCAGCATTGCCGATCTGGAAGAACTTCTTGATACAATGCCGGGTCTGATCGAAGATGCCCGCGGTGTCATTCCGAAGATGGCCGAACAGCTTCATCACGATTATGCCAAGGCCCGCAAGAACGGTGTCTATCTGAAGCATCTGGAGATCGAAAAGAACCTGACCGTCATGACGGCGGCTCTGAAAGAGGATCTGCGCAAACTGAAGAGCGGCAGTACCGAAGGTGTCCGCGAACATCTGGAAGACTACAAGACACGTATCAACCAGATGACCCGTTCCGTCAAGAAGGAAACAAAAGCCTGCTATGATGTCGGTGTCCTCGCCAAGGAAACAGAAGACCTGGCTGCCGAAGTTCAGAAGAATGCTGACTTCGTCAATTCCGTATATGAAAAGAGCTCTGAACGTTTCGGTCTCGGTTCGCTGGAAAGTGAACTGAAGGAACTCAACCTCGAGCTTGAACGTCTGAACGGACAGCTGCCGGAACTGCTTGAGAATGTCACAAGCTATCAGATGCCGGCGACTCAGCTGGCTGCCTCGCTGCGTCTGCTGAATACCGACTTCACCAACTGCAACCGTTCCGTCAAGGAAATCAGAAACCGCATTGAAGTTGCCAGCGGTGATGAAGACAGAGCGAGAAAGCAGCTGATCAAACTGCAGATCATCATGAATCAGATGCAGGTCAAGATCAGAAAATACAAGCTTCCGAATATTTCCGAGACATATGATGAGGATATGAACAAGGCCGGTGACTACATCCACCGTCTGGAAAATCTGATCAACGAATCGCCGCTGAACATCCAGCTGCTGAATTCGACACTGCAGGAAGCACTGAACTTCATCTATCAGCTTTACAACAACGTCAACAACGTTGTCGGTACCGTTGTCATGGTCGAGAACACGATCGTCTTCGGCAACCGTTACCGTTCGACATATGCCGATATCGATTCCGAGCTGACCCGTTCCGAACTGAGTTTCCGCAACGGTGAATACACCCAGGCTCTGACAACGGCGATTGCCACGATCGAAAAGATCCATCCGGGCAATTATGAATCGATGATCAAGGAGAATGCGAAGAGTGCCGCGTAGGATTTATTTTGACAATGCCAGCACCACGAATATTCATCCGGAAGTTTTGAAAACCTATGAGGAGCTGCTGGAAAGATTCTATGTCAACAGTGAGTCACTGTATGACGAAGGCAGTGAAATCAGCCGCATGATGGAAAAGGCCCGGGGAGCGATTGCCGGGCTTTTGGGTGTAAACATGCAGGATATCATTTTCACCTCCGGATCTTCCGAATCGAATACCGCTGCCATCAAAGGCGTCTGTTTTGCCGGCAGCCGGAAACATATTCTGACGACATCAATCGAGCATTCCTCGATCATGAACTGCTGTGCCCAGATGCATGATGTCTTCGGTTATGACGTGACATATCTGCCGGTCGACGCAAGCGGTTCGGTGAAGCTGGAAGACGTGAAGAAAGCATTGCGTGAAGACACTGCCATCGTTTCGGTGATGGCTGTCAACAACGAGACCGGCGCGACCAATCCAATCGAGGAAATCGCCGCCTATGTCAAGAAACATTCCCATGCCTATATGCATACCGATCTGACTCAGGCCATCGGCAAGGTCAATATCGATCTGAAGGATGTCGATCTTGCGTCCGTTTCCGCCCATAAGCTGGAAGGACTGAAGGGAAGCGGCATACTCATCCGCCGCCAGCATGTTCCGTTCGTGCCGCTGATCAACGGCGGTGAACAGGAAGAAGGTCTTAGGGGCGGTACATCCAATGCCTGCGTCAATATGATCTTCGCCAAGACATTAAGACTGGCTCTTGAAAACGGCAAGCGCTCACACGCCTATGTTGAAAGCCTGGGCCAGAGACTGCGGGAAGGTCTTCTGAAGATCAAAGGAATTGAAATCAATTCACCGGATAACGTAGCCTGCGGATTCATCAATTTCTCATATGAGAACATTCCCAGCGAAGTCATGCAGAATGCATTGAACCGGCAGGGATTCCAGGTCAGTGCCCGCAGCACCTGCGCTTCCCGTTCCAACGATCCCAGCTACGTGCTGAAGGCAATGGGCTTCAGCGACCGCCGGGCTTCCTCATGTATCCGCGTCTCGCTGGCAAGACAGAACACGGAAGAGGAAGTGGATCTGTTCCTCAAAGTTCTGAAGGAGATTACCGAACAGTATGGCTAATTATGACACTGTGCTGGTGCGCTTCGGCGAACTGAGCACCAAAGGAAAAAACAGAAAAGACTTTATCAACCGTCTGTTCCGCAATATTCAGTATATGCTGAGGGATTTCCATGAACTGGAATTCCAGAAGGCATATGACCGTATCTATATCCGGCTGAACGGAGCTGACCATGAGAAGATCCGTGAGAAGCTGCAGAAGGTATTCGGCATCAGTTCCTTTTCCTTCACGGAAAAAGTCGGTGCCGACATGGATTCGATCATCAGCACCTGTGTTCGTATCGCTTCCGAATCCAACGCGAAGACGTTCAAGATGATCACCAGACGTCATGACAAGTCCTTCCCGCTTCGTTCCGATGACATCAACCGGCAGACGGCTTCGGCGATCCTGAAGAACACGGGCCTGAAAGTCGATGTCCATGATCCCGAACTGCCGATCCGGGTGGAAGTCAGAAGGGAAGCGGCTTATATCACTTCCGAGAAGATTCCCGGCGCGGGCGGTTATCCGGCCGGTATCAACGGCAAGGTACTGCTGATGCTGTCGGGCGGCATCGACTCACCGGTGGCTGCCTACCAGCTGATGAAGCGCGGCCTCAATGTCGAGGCGGTGCATTTCGCCAGCCCGCCGTACACCAGTGAAAACGCCCGTAACAAAGTGCTGACTCTGGCTGGTATGGTATCGGAATACCAGGGCCGCATGAAGGTGCATATCGTCAACTTCACGGATATTCAGCTGAAT
The DNA here is from genome assembly GCA_902793635.1 of uncultured Erysipelotrichaceae bacterium. GTDB lineage: Bacteria > Bacillota_I > Bacilli_A > Erysipelotrichales > Erysipelotrichaceae > Bulleidia. The sequence continues at coordinate 13,246 of CADBEA010000007.1, forward strand.
ATCTACAAGACAGCCGGTGATCCCTATGCGGTGACATTAATGCGCCGCATGATGTTCCGCCTGGCTGAGAAGATCGCGCATGAGAACGGCTGTCTGGCCGTCGGCACCGGTGAGAGTATCGGTCAGGTCGCTTCCCAGACACTGGAAAGCATTGCCTGCATCAACGAAGCTGTCCGCATTCCGATCCTCAGGCCGCTGGTCTGCTATGACAAGCTGGAGATCATCGATCTCTCCAAGAAGATCGGAACTTACGAAACATCCATACTTCCTTACGAAGACTGCTGCACGATCTTTGATCCGAAGAATCCGGTCACAAAACCGACCGTCGAGAAAGCGGAATACTTCGAAGGAATGTTTGACTGGCAGTCGCTGATTGAAAAGGCCTGCGAAGAAGCTGAAACGGCTGTCGTACAGCCGGAACAGGAACAGGAATCATTCCTGTAGGAGGAGAAATGGCAAAACATAATCCGGAAATCGTTAATCGTCTTGTGCCGGTCGCCGGCAGCTGTGACAAGATCTCTGAGAAGGAACTGCTTGAAGCTCTGAATCCGGTCATTGTCGCCGTTGAGAAAGACGACACATATTCCACCCGGGCGAAGCTGAAGATCTTTTCACTTCTGACAATGCTGTGCAATGTCGAGCCGAAGGAGCGCCGCAAGTACGTGAAGAAGGTCATGAAGGCCGTCCGCTGAGCAGCTGTATTAACCGATAAGAAGCAGACAAAACTGTCTGTTTCTTTTTTTTCTGTTGCAAAACATTTTAAATTCGGTTTTGATGGGAATATGAACCGTTATGAAATGATATTCAGGAGAAAATCGTTCCATCTGTTCCGCAATCTTCCGGCCATGGATCTTGATCAGGATACCCGTGAAGAAATCGTGCGGCAGTGGGACAGACTGCGGCCCCTGAATCCGCATATCCGCACCGGTATCCGCATCGTGCCGTCTGAAGAAAGCGCCTGCCGGCGCGGCAACACGCACACGATCCTCTTTTACAGTGAAAGAAAAGAAGACTGGCTCCGCAATATCGGCTATCTGGGCATGCAGCTGGATCTGTATCTCTGTGAAAAGAACATCGGTACGTTATGGTACGGGATCGGAAAGGAAGAGAGCACCTTTGATGGCATGACCTTTGTCATCATGATGGGGATCCGGGCTGTTCCGTCTTCGGCTTTCCGTAAAGACATGTTCAAAAGCAGACGCAAGCCACTCGCGGAAATCTGGCAGGGCAGTGAAATCGACGGTGTCAGTGATATCGTCCGCTTCGCTCCGAGTGCCTGCAATACACAGCCCTGGCTGGTAAGACATGAGGACAATACCCTGACTGTTTACCGTTACCGCAGGGAAGGAAAACGCGGCATCATGCCGAAGGACAGGGTCATTTACTACAACCGCATCGATATCGGCATTTTTCTCTGCATGCTGGAAATACTGCTGGCTCAGAAGGGCATTTCCTATACGCGGGAATGCTTTTGTGACACGGATGATGAAGGAGAATATATCAGAACAGCGGTATATGATCTGAAAGTGCCGGAACGATAAAATATTTCGTTGACTGTGAAACAGTTTACATGTAATATATATGCGTTATCAGCCCTCGTGATAGAGGTCTGTAACCGCTCAGGAAAGGGTTTTAAGTATGTAATGTACCCCTTGATGGCGCGTCTTAAGATAAAAGTCAGGAGGTGTTGTATTTTGTACGCAATTATCGAAACAGGCGGAAAGCAGCTGAAAGTTGAAGCTGGACAGTCAATCTTCGTTGAGAAGCTCAACGTAGAACCGGGTGATGAAGTAGTCTTTGACAAGGTCATTCTTGTCAGCGATGCTTCCACAAAGATCGGCACACCGTATGTGGATGGTGCCAAAGTTACCTGCAAGGTTGAAAAGCAGGGCAAGGACAGAAAGATCCGTATCTTCAAGTATAAGGCAAAGAAGGGCAGCACACGCCGCAGACAGGGTCACCGTCAGCCTTATACAAAGCTGAGTGTTGAATCTATCGAGGCTTAAATGATACACATCTTGGCTGACACGCATGACGGCTTCTATACCGCACTGACGATCAAAGGCCATGCCGAATCGGCAGAGTACGGACAGGATCTTGTCTGTGCCGGAGTCAGCAGTATTGCATTCGGATTGTGCAACGCATTATCCGATCTCGCCGGCCTGGAGACTATTCAGGTCGAAAACAATATGATATCGATCCGCTGTGAAGAACCGGACGATCTGGTGCAGGTGATCCTGACAACCGGAATGATTCAGTTCAAGACAGTCGAAGTATCATATTCCGACTATATTGATATTCAGATAACGGAGGTGTAAATATCATGAGATTCGTATTAGATATTCAGTTCTTCGCCAGTAAGAAGGGTGTTTCTTCCACAAAGAACGGCCGTGATTCCGCAGGTAGGAGACTTGGCGCTAAAAAAGCCGATGGTGAATATACCAATGCCGGTTCGATCATCTACCGTCAGCGCGGTACCAGAATTTTCCCTGGTAAGAACGTGAAGCGCGGCGGCGACGACACACTGTTCGCAACAGCAGCAGGTATCGTAAAATACGAGCGTCTCGGCAAGGACAAGAAACAGGTTTCTGTATATCCTGTCGAAGCTTAATTCGCTGAAGATGAAAAACTCCTGAAATCAATTCAGGAGCTTTTTTTGCAAAAGGAGGTGCAGTATGATCGATTTTGTTAAACTGCATGTCAAGGCAGGTGACGGCGGCAAAGGCGCGGTTGCCTGGCGGCATGAAAAATACTATCCAAACGGAGGTCCGTTCGGCGGCGACGGCGGTGACGGAGGTGACATCTGGTTCCAGGTGGATACCAATGAAACGACGCTGACCAAGCTTCGTTTTACCAAGACCATCAAAGCCGGCAACGGCATGCCGGGTCTGACCAAGAAAATGCATGGCAAATCCGGTGACGACGTATATGTCAAGGTACCGCTTGGCACGATGATCCGCAATGCGGAAAACAACGATCTGCTGGCCGATCTGACCAAACCGGGTCAGAAAGTTCTGATCGCGCACGGCGGCCGCGGCGGTCTTGGCAATATGCATTTCGCGACAGCTCGCAATGACGCGCCGGAATACGCCCAGCCGGGTGAACCGGGTGAAGCACTCGACCTGCAGCTGGAACTGAGACTTCTGGCTGATGCAGGTCTGATCGGCTTCCCGTCGGTAGGCAAATCGACATTCCTGTCGATCACTACCAAGGCAAGACCGGAGATCGCGGATTATCCGTTTACGACGATCGAACCGAATATCGGTGTTGTATCGCTGCCGGACGGCCGTGGTTTTGTCCTGGCTGACATGCCGGGTCTGATCGAAGGCGCCGGCGAAGGCAAGGGTCTCGGTCATGAGTTTTTACGGCATATCAAGCGCTGCCGGGTGCTGATCCATGTCATTGACATGAGCGGCACGGAGCGCAATCCGATCGATGATTACCGGATCATCAATCAGGAACTGAAGACATATGATCTGTCACTCGAGAACCGGCCGCAGATCGTTGTGGCAAACAAGATGGATGACGAATATGCCGAAATGTATCTGGAAGAATTCCGGGCGGCATATCCGGATCTGAAGATCTATGAGATCAGCGCCATTGAGCACAAGGGCATTGATGAGGTCCTGTATGCGGCGATGGCGGAAATCGAAAAAGCCAGAACAGCGGAAGAGGAAAACGCTGAACCGGCGGAAGAAACAGTTGTTTACCGTTATGAACCGAAACGTCCGCTCTTCACGATCGAAGCCCAGGGTCCGCACCGCTGGAAAGTTGTCAGTGACAGGGTGGACAGACTGGCTGAGCAGACCAATCTGGACGATGACGATTCCGCATATCAGTTCGCGGTTGCCCTGCAGCGGATGGGCATCGACAACGCACTGCGCGAAAAAGGTGCCGTCGACGGTGACCAGGTCATCATCGGTTCGTATATAATGGACTTTAAGGAATAAGGGAGACAGCATTGTATGATTGCTTTTATCAAAGGAACAGTTTCCTCATACGGCGCCGACTGGATCGTGGTTGACAATCACGGCATCGGCTACCAGATGGCATATCCGCACACCGATCGGGTGCGTCTGCAGCAGGAAATCAGCGTCCATACCTATATGCACATCAGTGAAAACGATGTCAGCCTGTACGGTTTTGAATCCATGGAAGAGAAAGACCTGTTCATGCGTTTGATTTCCGTAAAGGGACTTGGCCCGAAGACAGCTATAAATATGTTGACGAAGGCAGGTTATGAAGCAATCATCGGCGCGGTGGAAACCGGCAATGTCGCGGCTCTGAAAAAGATGCCGGGCATCGGTGCCAAATCAGCCAGCCAGATCGTGCTTGATCTCAAGGGCAAACTGGTGGCGGCTCCGGCTGCCGCTAACAAGCCGGCGGAAAACTATCCGCCGGAGATCCGTGACGCGCTGGAAGGTCTGAAAAACCTTGGCTACAAGCAGAACGAAGCATCTGCCGCGGCCAAGGTGATGATGGAATCACCGGGTCTCAGCACCGCTGAGTATCTTCGTATCGGTCTGCGTTTTCTGAGCAAGTAAGGAGGCTGTATGCCAATGGAGTATAACGATCGCATTTTATCCGGATATGCTGAAAATGACGAGGCCGTTCTCGAAGCGACGATCCGTCCCCAGTCACTGGCTGAATACGTCGGCCAGAATACCCTGAAGGAGAATCTCCGCATCTATATACAGGCCGCATTGCAGCGTAATGAACCGTTGGATCACGTGCTGCTGTACGGTCCGCCGGGACTTGGCAAAACAACGCTGGCGTTCATTCTCGCCAACGAGATGCATTCCAAGGTCAGGGTGGCCAGCGGTCCTAGCATTTCGAAAGCCGGTGATCTGGCCGCGATTCTTTCCGTGCTGGAACCGGGTGACGTGCTGTTTATCGACGAGATCCACCGTCTTCCCAAGGTCGTGGAGGAAGTTCTCTATCCGGCTATGGAAGACTTTGAACTCGATATTATGGTCGGCGGTGAAAACGGTGCAGGCGGAAGAAGTGTCAGGCTTGATCTGCCGCCGTTCACACTGGTCGGCGCGACAACCAGAGCCGGTGATCTTTCCGCTCCGCTGCGTGACCGTTTCGGCATTATCTCCAAACTTGATTATTATGATCAGGAACAGCTTTCCTCGATCATTCGCCGTACTTCCCGGGTGCTGAACGTGCCGATCGAGGAAGACGCGGTCATTGAAATCGCCAAACGGAGCCGCGGTACGCCGCGTATCGCCAACCGGCTGCTGAGACGGATCCGTGACTTTGCCCAGGTGCTCAACGACGGTGTGATCTCCGTGAAGATCGCTGATGAATCACTTGACCGTCTGCATGTTGACAGCCTCGGTCTTGATGAAGTGGACCTGCGTTATCTGCGCGGCATCATCGAAAGATTCCATGGCGGACCGGTCGGTCTGGAAGCTCTTGCCAATTCTATCAGTGAGGAAACGACGACTCTCGAAGATGTCTATGAACCGTATCTGATACAGATCGGCTTCATCAACCGGACGAGCAGGGGACGTGTCGCCACTGAAAAAGCCTATGAGCATCTGAAAATCGCCCATAATCATTCTTTGTTCTGATACTGATTGCTATATGGCTGCTTCGGCAAATGATGCCGGTGCAGCCTTTTGTTTTCTTTTTTGCCCGGTTGCCATATAATAACAGTCATGAACGGAAAAGAAGAAGACAGACTGATTGCCAGAAGAAAACGCCGTTATCTGATCGGTGTCATCACGGTATTCATGCTGGTGTATGCCGCCATGTATCTGCTGATGAGCCTTTTGAATTTCATCGGTGAAATCAATCCGTATATCAGACTCGCACTGCTGATTCTTTTCTTTCCGGCCAGTTATTTCGCGACGAAAAAGATCTGCGCGATGCCGTTTTTCAATGATATCGTCGTAGCGTCAAAACGGTGAAATTAGACAAATCATCAGAATATGCTATAATTTTATGGCGATGATTTATTTCGATCATCCTTTTTGGAGACTTTTTATGAAACTGAACAGCAGAAAAAGAAGTCATACGAAAAAGTACAGCGGGATCAGCAAGATTCTGATGCTTGCCTGCGCCGCTATTGTTTATTCCGCGGTTCTCAGCAATCTCATCGACCGCAGCGCGACGGAACTTGTCGTCAACGCGTATCACGATGTCGATGCCGAACAGCTGAGTCTGGTGGATGTACAGGATGAACCTGTTGAAAAGAAGATCCTTCTGGATCAGAAATATCCGCAGCTGTATCTCAATACCGAGACCGATCTGCTCGCCTCGGACGAGATGCTGGCTGTCAGTGAAGGATCCGTAAACAAGCGGACACCGGTCTATGTACTGGAAAACGGCGATTCCCTCAGCAAGGTCATGCTGAAGGACGGAAGTGTCGGATATGTGCGCAAAGCCGCGCTGAGCGGCAGCCTCAATGTGATTTTCGATGACTGCAGTGAAACGAAGTATATTACTGAAGATACCGTGCTGAAGACTGATCCTTCTTCCGATGCGGCTGACGCTGTCGGCGTCACGCTGAATGACGAAGTGACACTGACCGGCACCAACGACGAGACCTACTGGCGTGTCAGCTATGATGACATGACACTCTATGTCGACAAGGGTTATCTGATGGATGAAAAAATCGAGATCAAGGAACTGGAACCGGAAGTACCGGAACGTTCCTATGAACCGATCGACAATCCGGCCTGGGACGGAAGTGTTCTGACCAGAAGCGCCGGTGTTGTCTACGGACCGTCCGGCAAGGAGACATATTACAACCTGAATATGTCCGGCGTCATTTCCATCCTGCAGGGTATGGGAATCAACGAAGAATACTGGATCAGAGGCGACGGTGTCAAGATGTACGGCAATTACATTCTCGCCGCATGCGCGTTTGATATCAGACCGCGCGGCTCGCTTGTCGAGACAAGTCTTGGCACGGCAATATGTGCCGATACCGGCGGCTTCGCGGCAGGCAACCCGACACAGGTTGATATTGCGGTCGACTGGTAATATAGTTATTGAGAATAAGGCTGTGAACAGGAGCAGTAATTCATGGTTTCTGTAAGAGAGAGTCTGCGGCTGGTGGAAGCAGATACAGAAAGTGAATGAAGTCGCCTGGGAGCTGCCGTGCTGAAACAGAGTAGGCATGGCCGGATGATGCCCGTTACGCATATTGAGAAGCAAGCAAAGGTGGTACCACGTTCAAGACGTCCTGTGCAGGGGCGTCTTTTATTTTTTTGGGAGGATAGAAAAATGGAGAAGAATCTCGCACCGAAGTATGATCATTCCGCCGTTGAGGAAGGCCGTTACAACGAGTGGGTGGAAGCCGGATATTTTACCGCCGGCGACAAATCGAAAGATCCCTTTACGATTGTCATTCCGCCGCCCAATGTAACCGGCATCCTGCATATCGGCCACGCCTGGGACAATACCCTGCAGGACATTATTTCCCGCTATAAGCGTCTGCAGGGCTATGACATGCTGTATCTGCCGGGCATGGACCATGCCGGCATTGCCACCCAGGCCAAAGTCGACGCGCGTCTGAAGAGCGAGGGCATTTCCCGCTATGACATCGGCCGCGAGAAATTCCTGGAAAGAGCCTGGGAGTGGAAAGAGGAATATGCCGCGACGATCCGCAAACAGTGGGCGAAGCTCGGCAATTCCCTGGACTACAGCCGTGAGCGTTTCACGATGGACGAAGGTCTTAACAGAGCTGTCCGCAAGGTATTCGTCGATCTTTATGAAGAAGGTCTGATCTACCGCGGCTGGCGTATCATCAACTGGGATCCGGAAGCCCGTACGGCGCTGTCCAATATCGAAGTCTACTATCAGGATGATCCGGGCAAGATGTATTACTTCAACTACCGGGTCGTTGAAACCGGCGATACTTTCACAGTCGCCACGACAAGACCGGAAACGATGTTCGGTGATGTCTGCGTCGTTGTCAATCCGGACGACAAGCGCTTTGCCCATCTGATCGGCAAGCATGCGGTAAATCCGGCAAACGATGAAGAACTGATCATCATCGGCGATGACTATGTCGATGTCGAATTCGGTACCGGTGCCATGAAGTGCACCCCGGCCCACGATCCCAACGACTTCCAGATCGCTGAAAGACACGGTCTTGCCAAGCCGATCTGCATGAATCCGGACGGAACGATGAACGAACTGGCCGGCCGCTATGCAGGCATGGACCGCTATGAATGCCGTGACGAACTGGTTGAAAAGATCAAGGCGGACGGCAACCTCGTCAAGATCGAGGACATTACCCATAACGTCGCCCACAGTGAAAGAACGCACTGTGTCATTGAACCGTATCTGTCCCAGCAGTGGTTTGTAAAGATGAAGCCACTGGCTGACGACGTACTGGCCAACCAGAACGATCCTGATCAGAAGATCACGTTCTATCCGGACCGTTTCGAAAAGGTCTTCACACAGTGGCTGGAAAACATCGAAGACTGGTGCATCTCCCGTCAGCTCTGGTGGGGACACCGGATCCCAGCCTGGTACCATAAGGAAACAGGTGAGACCTATGTCGGCATGGAAGCACCGGCTGACTTGGAAAACTGGATCCAGGATGAAGATGTTCTGGATACCTGGTTCTCCAGTGCCCTGTGGCCGTTCTCGACCCTTGGCTGGCCGGAAAACACGGACGACATGGCCCGCTACTATCCGACCGATACAATGGTCACCGGCTATGACATCATCTTCTTCTGGGTAGCCCGTATGGCTTTCCAGGCCCGTCATTTCACGCATAACCGGCCGTTCAAGGATGTTCTGATCCATGGTCTGATTCGTGACGCCCAGGGCCGCAAGATGTCCAAGTCACTTGGCAACGGTGTTGACCCGATGGATGTCATCGATGAATACGGTGTTGATGCACTGCGTTTCTTCCTGACGACCAACAGCACACCGGGCCAGGATATGCGTTATATTCCGGAGAAGGTGGAAGCCGCCTGGAACTTCATCAACAAGATCTGGAACGCATCACGCTTTGTCCTGATGAATCTGCCGGAAGGCATGGAACTGAAGGATGCCGATCTCAGCTATCTCTCACTGAGCGATGCCTGGATCCTCAACAAGCTGAACCGTGTTATTTCCCATGTGACAGGCAACATGGAAAAATATGAATTCGCCCTGGTCGGCAATGAGCTGTATTCCTTTGTCTGGGATGATTTCTGCAGCTGGTATGTGGAAATGAGCAAGTCCAATCTGAATGCTGAGGATGAAGCGACAAGAAAAGCAGCCCAGAGCACACTGCTGGTCTCTCTGCATGCCATCGTCAGACTGCTGCATCCGTTTATGCCGTTCGTGACCGAAGAGATCTATCTGACCATGCCGCATGAAAAGGCGAGCATTAATCTGGAAAGCTGGCCGCAGGTCATTGAAAACCTGCCGATCAGCGACCTCGATTCCATGGAGAGAATCCTTTCCGCGATTCAGAAGATCCGTGAAGTCAAGAAGACCAACGATCTCAAACCGGCCGCGCCGATCGAAGTTATGCTGAAGGACCTCAACGGTAGCACCATTCCGGTTGAAAAGGGCTTCGCGGCGATCCTGCAGAAGATGGCAAAGGCGGAATGGCGTGACGATCTCGAAGGCGACCTGAGCGTTGAAACAATCAGCGGCGGCACATTGCTGATTCCGAGCCACGAGCTCAGTGATCCGGCCGAAGAACTGAAGAAGCTGGCTGGTGAGAAAGAGCGTCTGGAGAAGGAAATCGCCAGATCCAACGGCATTCTTTCCAACGAAGGATTCCTGAAAAAAGCACCGGCTGCCAAGGTACAGCTGGAAAAGGACAAACTGGAAGTCTATAAAAAACAGTATCAGACGATTCTTGACCGAATTGCCGTGCTGAACGGCTGATCCGCATGCTATAATGTCATAAAGAATGCAGTGTTACAGGAGACTGTTCTATGGCAAAGAAAAAGAAACATACATTACTGAAAGTGGCCTCTGCTGCGACAGTGACAGCGGCGGCTGCTTACGGCGGAGCTAGTTACTTTGTTTTCCGCAATGCTTTTGATACGGCAAATTCAGCATATCTCAATAATGCTGACCTGGATGTGCCGCTCGATGAAGAGAAGGCAGCCTGGTTTGAACACAGCGACAAGGAAGATGAATTCATCGATTCCTTCGACGGTCTGAAACTTCATGCCCTGAAGATATGCAATCATCCGGATGTGAAGAAATGGGCCATTCTGCTTCATGGTGTCGGCAGTCAGGCAAGAGCGATGCTGCCGGTATTATGGGAATTTGATCACCGCGGCTTCAATGTGCTGGCTCCCGATCTGCGCGGCTTCGGCATGAGCGAAGGAAAGTATTCCACACTTGGCTGGCTGGAACATTATGATCTGATCAACTGGATCAATTATCTGATCGGTGAAGTGCCGGATGCTGAGATCGTTCTCTATGGTATGAACCTCGGCGCGGCAGCTGTGATCAACGCGGCTGGCGACTATATCCCGCCGCAGGTGAAATGTGCTGTTGAAGACGGTTCATGGGCAGGCATGCAGGAAATCATTCTGCATATGATCCGCATGGATCTGAACCTTGACGGCCGTCTCGTGCTGCCGGGTGTCGATCTGCTGGCCAAGAATATTCTTCACTTCGCGGTGCGTGACATTGACATGCACAGACAGTTGAAGCAGGCTTCCGTACCAATGCTGTTCACCCATGGCGAGCAGGATGTGATTGTACCTGCAAGTATGCTGTTTGACTGCTATTACGCATGCGCTTCCGAAAAGGATCTTTACGTAGACAATGCCGCCGGCTTCAATGAAACCGTGCGGACACCGGAATACTGGAACGCGGTATTCGGATTTACAGGCAAATATATCAGCGAAAGCGAAGACTGACGGTGTTGAAACAAACACCGTCTTTTTTTGTCACCGCATAAATATGCGCGCATGATTTTTTATCGTTTCGGCGGTGTTTTTTGACGAATTATCAAGCCACTGAACCTTGTTTAATAAATGTCTGTGATTTATAATTTTTTTAGATAAGGGAGGCAATATGGCTACTAAAAAGTATGTCTACAAGTTTACCGAAGGCAACGGTACCATGCGCGAACTCCTCGGCGGTAAGGGTGCAAACCTGGCCGAGATGGCAAGCCTGGATCTGCCGGTGCCAATGGGCTTCACGATCACTACCGAAGCATGCAATCAGTACTATGCTGACGGTGAGAGGATCAATGAAGAGATCATGTCACAGGTTCAGAAAAACCTGACATGGCTCGAAAAATTCATGGGAAAGAAACTCGGCGACCCGAAGAATCCTCTTCTGGTTTCTGTTCGTTCCGGTGCCAGAGCATCCATGCCTGGTATGATGGACACAATTCTCAACCTTGGTATCAATGACGAAGTTGCGGAAGCAATGGCTGAAGCTTCCAACAACCCGAGATTCGTTTATGACTCCTACAGACGTTTCGTCCAGATGTTCTCTGACGTAGTCATGGGTCTGTCCAAGAAGAGATTTGAAGTCATTATCGACGAACTGAAAGAAGAAAAGGGCGTCAAACTCGATGTCGAACTCGATGCTGACGACATGAAGACCCTGACCAAGAAGTTCAAGGAATTCTACAAAGCCGAAAAGGGCGAAGAATTCCCGCAGGATCCGACCGTTCAGCTCGAGCGTGCGATTGAAGCAGTCTTCCGTTCCTGGAATAACGAACGTGCCATCTTCTATCGTAAGATGAACGATATTCCGAGTGACTGGGGTACCGCTGTAAACGTACAGTCCATGGTATTCGGCAACATGGGTACCGACTGTGCAACCGGTGTCTGCTTCACACGTAACCCGTCCACAGGTTCCAATGCTTACTTCTATGGTGAGTATCTGATCAATGCCCAGGGTGAAGACGTTGTTGCCGGTGTGCGCACACCGCAGCAGATCTCCAAGAAGGGCTCTCAGGAATGGGCAAAAGGCATGGGCATCTCTGAGAAGGAAAGAAAAGAAAAGTATCCGTCTCTGGAAGAAAGCATGCCGGAAACCTTCAAGGACCTCGATGATGTCCGTAAGAAGCTGGAAGCTCATTACCATGACATGCAGGATATGGAATTCACGATCCAGGACAAGCGTCTGTTCATGTTACAGACACGTAACGGCAAACGTACCGCTGCTGCAGCTCTGAAAGTTGCCGTTGACATGGTCGCTGAAGGTCTCGTATCCGAAGACGAAGCACTGATGATGGTTGAACCGAAACAGCTCGACGACCTGCTCCATCCGACATTCGATGCCGCTGCTCTGAAAGCGAAGCAGTCTGACATTATTGCCAAGGGTCTGGCAGCTTCTCCGGGTGCCGGCTCCGGTCAGGTTGTATTCACAGCCACCGATGCCAAGGCATGGGCAGAAGAAGGCAAGAAAGTCGTTCTGGTACGTCTCGAGACTTCTCCGGAAGATATCGAAGGTATGCATGTATCTCAGGCAATCGTTACTGTCCGCGGCGGCATGACCAGCCACGCTGCAGTCGTTGCCCGTGGTATGGGTGCCTGCTGTGTCTCCGGCTGCGGCGACATCTCCGTCAGCGAAGAGAAGAGACAGTTCACTGTCAATGGTGAAACATTTAAAGAAGGCGATGTCATTTCTGTCGACGGCACAACTGGCTGCGTATACAGAGGTGAAATCCCGACCGTTCCGGCTACGATTTCCGGTAACTTCAAGAAGTTCATGGACTGGGCAGATGCCCGCCGCACTCTGAAGATCCGCACCAATGCCGATACACCGGCTGATGCTGCGCGCGCAGTTGAATTCGGTGCAGAAGGTGTCGGTCTGGTCCGTACAGAGCACATGTTCTTCAATACTCCGGAACGTATCAAGGCTATCCGTATGCTGTGCGTATCACGCAACAGCGAACAGCGTGCCAAGGCACTTGCTGAACTTGAACCGTATCAGCAGGAAGACTTCTATGGTATTTTCGAAGCCATGAAGGGCCGCAGTGTCACGATCCGTCTGCTGGATCCGCCTCTGCATGAATTCCTGCCGAACCTGGAAACAGCTGAAGGCAAAGCCGCTGCCAAGGAAATCGCCAAAGATCTTGGCATCACTCTCAAGGACATTGCCCAGGCTGCTGCTGAACTCCATGAGTTCAACCCGATGATGGGTCACCGTGGCTGCCGTCTGGATGTTACCTATCCGGAAATCGGCGCTATGCAGGCCCGTGCGATTATCAACGCAGCGATTGATATCAACAAGAAGCATCGTAACTGGAAGCTCGTTCCGGAAATCATGATTCCGCTGGTTGGCGAGCCGAAAGAACTTGAGTATGTAGCAAATATCGTTAAGGCAGAAGCTGACAAAGTCATCGCTGAAAGAAAAGCAAAGCTGGAATACAAGGTCGGTACAATGATCGAAATTCCGCGTGCTGCTCTGCTGTCCGGTGAAATTGCCAAGACTGCTGAATTCTATTCCTTTGGTACAAATGACCTCACTCAGATGACATTCGGTTTCTCGAGAGACGATGCCGGCAAGTTCCTGGGTGACTACTATGACAAGCACATCTATGAAAACGATCCGTTCGCACACGTCGACGTAGCCGGCGTTGGCCAGCTGATCAAGATGGCTGTAGCTGCCGGTAAGGCAACCCGTCCGGACATCCACCTCGGTGTCTGCGGCGAGCACGGCGGCGATCCGGCTTCCATTGAGTTCTTCAATGAAGTTGGTCTGAACTATGTTTCCTGCTCACCGTATCGTGTTCCGATCGCACGTCTGGCTGCTGCTCAGGCTGCTATCAAACTCGACCGCAAGAACGGTGTTGCAGCTAAGGTTGTTAAGAAGGTACAGGCAAAGAAAACTGCTGTTAAAAAAGCAGCTGCCAAGAAGACAGCTAAAAAAGCTGCCAAGAAATAATCTTTACTGATTGCTGGGGAGCAAATCAAAAAAATCCGGCGGACAGGTAAAAGCATTCAGGCTGTTAAAGCCAGACATCCTGAAATGACTTACCTCCGGAAACAAAGATTAAGCCATATTTGTTTCATAAATCATTCAGAAGGCTGTCCTCATATGGACAGCCTTTTGTCATGAAGCGGCATGAAAGGGTTTAACATCGCGAAATACACGTTAAAAACAGGCTTTTTTCGCATTTTCACTTGCAGGAGAGCGGTAAATTTAATATACTTTCTACGTAGTTAACAACAGGGAGTGCGAAAGCACTCCTTCTGTTATGTCTGGAGGAATATGGATAGACTTGAGAAGCTGAAAGAGCTGTTCGAACCAGTATTCGCGGAATCTGATGTTGTTCTTTATGAAATGAAATGGATCAATGACAGAGAACACACACTGCAGATCTCCATTATGAAGAAAGACGGATCCATGGATCTTGACACCTGCGCGGATGTCAGCGAAAAGATCAGTGAGATCCTGGATCGTGAGGATCCGATTCCGGAAGAGTATACCCTTGAAGTATGCAGCCCGGGTGCTGAGAGAGAAATCAGGGATCTGAACGAACTTCTGAATATGACTGGTTCGTATGTATATCTGCGGCTGAGCAGACCGTTCAAGAAGATGGTTGAACTGACCGGTGAGATCAGTGATACATCTGGCGGTCTGATCCGTCTGCAATACCGGGATAAAGCAGTGACGAGAACTGCCGAGATCCCGCTTGAAGATGTTGAGTTTGCCAGAATGGCAGTGAAGTTATAAGGAGACAATTTTCATGGAACTCAAATACAAGGATATGATCAAGGCACTGAATGCTGTTGAGGAGGAAAGAAACATTCCTGCCGATGTCATTCTCGATGCCTTAAAGGAAGCAATGGCCAAGGCCTACAAAAAGGACGCGGAATTGTCTGATATCGATGTCGTCGCTGAGATCAATGAGAAAAAGCAGACGATCGATCTTTTCCAGAAGTACACAGTCGTCGAAGAAGTGGAAGACGACGAACTGGAAATCTCACTGGAAGATGCCCGGGAAATCAAAGCCGACGCTGAACTGGGTGATGTGATCAGCCGGCAGATCGAAATCACCGGCATGAGCAGAGCCGCTGCCACACTGGCGAAAAACGTCATGCGTCAGAAGATCCGCGAAGCTGAGAAAGTCGCTGTCTACAACGAATATATCGATCAGCTCCATGAGATGGTTCTCGGTATTGTCGAGTCCGTTAAGGAAAAGTTCACACTCGTCAACCTTGGCAAGACAGTTGCCATGATGCCGCATTCTTCCGCCATTCCGGGTGAACGCCTCGTGGAAGGCCAGAAGCTGCGCGTCGTGATCACCGAAGTCAATAAAGAGACAAAAGGTTCCCAGGTGCTTGTTTCCCGTGCTGATGCGACACTCGTGAAGCGTCTGTTCGAAAAGGAAGTACCGGAAATCTTCCAGGGTATCGTCGAGATCAAGGCGATTGCCCGTGATGCCGGTGAACGTACCAAGATGGCTGTATATTCCCACAATCCGGAAGTTGATCCGATCGGTGCCTGCATCGGTCCGCGCGGCAGCCGTGTCATGGGAATCATCGAAGAACTGCATGGTGAGAAAATCGATATTTTCCAGTGGAGTGACGATATTACCGAACTCGTGAAGAACGCCCTGGCACCGGCTGAAGTCACAGCTGTGCTGCCAAGTCCGGAAGACAACGAGAAAGGTCTGCTGGTCGTCGTTGAACCGGATCAGCTGTCCCTGGCCATCGGCAAACGCGGCAAGAACGCCCGTCTGGCTGTCAAACTGACAAACCACAAGATCGACATCAAGACCCGTGAAGAAATCGAAGAAAAGGGTTATGACTACGACGAACTGCTCGTCAAGGCTCAGGAACGCCGTGAAGAAATGCGCCGTGAAGCTGCCCGCCGTGAAATCGAACGTCTGGAAGCTGAAGCACGTGCCGCTGAAGAGAAGCGTCTGGCTGCCGCTGCCAAGCTGGCTGCTGAAAGAGCTGCCCGTGGTGAGGAAGAGACTGAGGAAGAGGATCTGATTCCGGAAGAAATGCAGGAAATCATGCGTGACCGTATCCGTGACGAAATCGCCATGAAGCCGGAAGACGCGGAAGAAAGCAGCGAAGAAACACCGGCTGTCGAAACTTCTGCTGTAACGGAAACACCAACAGAAGAAACCGAACCGGAAGAAGTGGAAGAAGCAGAAGAACCCCAGGAAGAAGAAAAGGAAGAAACCGTCAGCGAAAAGCCGGCTGCTTCCAAACGTCATGCCGACCTGGAGGAAATGGCTGCCAAGAATACCTACGTATCTGTCTTTGAAAAACTGACAGAAACATCCAAGCCGAAACAGTCTGACCGTCCGAAGCGCAAGAAGAAAAAGTCCGACGAAGACGAATACAAAGTCCGTAACAAGGATCTGGAAGAACAGATCAAGAAGAATCTCGCGGCTGTTGACAACCGTCCGATCTACAGCGAAGAAGAACTTGCTGAAATCGAAGCTGCCCAGCTCGAGGAAGAAGAACGTGAGTATGACTTCGACTATGATGAGTACGAAGACTACTACGATGAGGACAATAACTGATCATGCCTCGTAAGATTCCAATGCGGAAGTGTATCGCCACCGGCGAGCACTTCCCCAAAAAAGAACTTCTGCGGGTCGTCAGAACACCGGAAGGTGAACTGAAGATCGACACCACCGGCCGTACAAACGGTCATGGTGCCTATCTGAAAAAAGATCCGGAAGCTGTAAAGCTGGCCCGTAAGAAAGGTTCTCTGAAACAGGCGCTTGAGATGAATATTCCCGATGAATTCTGGGAAGAAATAGAAAAGGCTGTTATGAAATAAACTGAAAAACAAGGAGGTAGCGAATGGCAAATAACCGAAGACCGGCAAACAAGAATAACCGTAAAAAGAAGAATGATAACCGCGGCAGACGGAATTACGAGCAGAGCGCTCCGCGCCGCAATGTCGTTGACATTCATGCCATTACTTATACTGACGGTATCACCGTCGGCGAACTGGCGGAAAAAATCGGCCGTCAGTCCAGTGAAATCATCAAGATGCTGTTTATGGAAGGCAAAATGGTCACCATCAACAGTGCTCTGGAAGACGAAATGGTCGAACTCGTATGCATCAGCTACGATATCGAACCGACAAAAGTAAAAGAACGTGAAGAAGACAGCCTGGAAGTCGAAGAGACTGCTGACGCTTCACTTCTGCAGGAACGTCCGCCGGTCGTTACGATCATGGGTCACGTTGACCATGGTAAAACGACTCTGCTGGACACGATCCGCCGTACCAAGGTGGCAGCCGGAGAAGCCGGCGGCATCACCCAGGCGATCGGTGCTTATCAGGTCGAAGTTTCCGGCCGCAAGGTAACCTTTCTTGACACACCGGGTCACGAAGCATTCACAGCCATGCGTGCCCGCGGTGCCAGTGTTACTGATATCGCAGTTATCGTTGTCGCGGCAGACGACGGTGTCATGCCGCAGACAAGAGAAGCGGTAGACCATGCCAAGGCAGCTGGTGTTCCGATCATCGTCGCTGTCAACAAGATGGACCGTCCGGATGCCAATCCTGATCACGTCAAGCAGGAGATGGCTGACCTCGGCATCATGCCGGAAGAATGGGGCGGCGATACGATCTTCGTACCGACCAGTGCCAAAAAGGGCGAAGGTATCGAAGAACTGCTTGAAACCATCCTGACAGTCGCAGACGTCAAGGAACTGAAAGCAGACCCGACAGCAATTGCCAGCGGCTCCGTCATCGAAGCCAAGCTGGACAAAGGCCGCGGTCCGGTAGCGACACTGCTGGTGCAGAACGGCACGCTGCGTCAAGGTGATCCGGTCGTTGTTGGAACATGTTTCGGCAAAGTCCGTAAGATGATCGACGAAAACGGTCATGAACTGAAGGAAGCAGGCCCGGCTGCACCAGTGGAAATCATCGGTCTGAACGATGTGCCAGCTGCCGGTGATCTGTTCCGTAACTTCACGGATGAAAAAGAAGCCCGTGCGATCGCTGACCGCCGTAAGCGACGCAAGATCGAAGCTGACCGCCGCAAGACAAGCGCGATGTCACTGGAAGATCTGTCCTCACAGATCGAATCCGGCGAAATCAAGGAAATCCCGATCATCATCAAAGCAGATGTTCAGGGTTCCGCGGAAGCCGTCCGTTCCTCCATGGAGAAACTGGATGTCAGCGGCGTCAAGGTCAATGTCATCCACGCCACAGCCGGTGCCATTACCGAATCCGATATCATGCTGGCGAATGCGTCCAAGGCAATGATCATCGGCTTCAACGTCAGACCGGATGCGACGATCCGTAAGAAGGCGGAAGAAGACGGTGTTGAGATCCGTCTCCACAACATTATCTACAAAGCCACCGAGGAAATGGAACTGGCGATGAAGGGTATGCTTGAGCCGGTTTATGAAGAAGTTGTCATCGGTCAGGCTGAAGTACGCGAAACATATAAAGCTTCCAAGATCGGTACGATCGGCGGCTGTATGGTCACCGACGGCAAGCTGACCAACAGCTGCGGTGTCCGTCTGATCCGTGACGGTATCGTTGTCTACACCGGCAAGCTCGGTTCCCTGAAGCGTTTCAAGGACGATGCAAGAGAAGTCCTCGCCGGCTATGACTGCGGTATTACGATCCAGAATTACAACGACATCAAGATCGGCGATCTCATCGAAGCATTTGAAGAACAGCAGGTTCCTTCTGAGGTCTGATTATGAGCAGCATCAAGCAGAAAAGACTGGAAGGGATCATCCGCAAGGATATTTCGGATATTATCCAGTTTGAGGTAAAAGACGCCGACGTAGGATTTGTGACGATCACCGACGTGGAAGTGTCCAACGATCACTCCTATGCCAAGGTATACGTTTCCTTCCTCGGCAAAAACGCCAGAGCCCAGGCCGGACTCAAGGCACTCAACCGGGCCAAGGGTTTCATCCGTTCCGCACTGTCGCAGCGGCTTTCCATCCGCCGTACACCGGAACTGACATTCGTGCTTGATACAACGGAAGAACAGGGCCGACATATCGACGAGATCATCGCTTCCCTGCACGAAGATGAGACGGAAAGCGAAGCGCCGGAAGAAACAACAGAAGTAACAGAAGAAGAGACAGAAGAAGAGACAGATGCGTAAGCACTGCCTCTTTTTTTTCGGGATTTTACTTTCTGTAAGCAATAACAATGGTGAAGGGAGAAATGATATGAGAACGATTTCCGTTGAACCCGGACAGCTTGAATCCTGTGCTGCCCGCATGGAAGACAAAAACCAGGATTATCTGCGCTGCATGCAGGATCTTTTCGCGGCGGTGGACATGATGTCGTCCGCCTGGAAAGGGAAGGACAATATGACATTCACTTCCCAGATCGGCAGATTTGAAACAGATTTCCGTCAGCTTTCGATCCTCTGTTCACAGTATTCTGACTTTCTCAGAAACAGTGCCAGAGCATACCGTGACACACAGGATGAACTGACATCCCAGGCAAACGCACTGGGAACGATGTAAAGGAGGAGGATAAATGGACCAGATCAGTATTTCTCTGAATGAAGTCAGTGAAACGGCTTCCCGCATCAGACAGCTGAACCAGATGATGTATGATGCTTTATTGGAAATGAAGAAGGAGATGAATCTTCTGTCGGGGACCTGGATTTCGGAAGGATCGGAAGAGATCCGTTCCCGCTTCGCCATGTTTGCCGGACGTTTTGACCGTCAGAAGACAGTCATTGACGAATACGCGCGATTCCTTGAACTGACAGTATCCAGCTATGATTCGCTCGAGTCGGCAATTACCGGCAATGCGGCAGGCATACAGTATTAAACGTATTGTCTGCACTGTTCTGACAATGATACTGGCTGTCAGTCTGACAGGATGTCAGAAGCAGAATACTGACGGAATTCTGATGTCCGACTGGATCAGAATGATCAATGAAGAAGCCGGCATTGTCTCATACCGTCAGAAAGAACCATACTATATGAACATTGAACCGGGAACAGCCCTGTTTGACGCTGTGCAGGCAGCTGTTGAATGGGAAATCCTGGATCCGGCTGTCGCCTTTGACAGCAATGCATATCTGAACCGTGACTGGATGGCTTTTACGCTGATGAATCTGAGCGGCCGGAAGGATCATATCAGCGGATCCTATGCCGGTGATATCAGCCGCTGCCAGTTTCCCGATGCCGTTAATCAGGCGATCGCTTCCGGTTTGATGAAGACCGATGGCCGCAATCTGTTTCATCCTGAACGGAATGCCGCAAGGGATGAAGCAGAAGCGGCTCTGCATCAGGTGATCAGTTTCCTCAATCATCGAGAACTGACAGAACAGGAAACAGAGATCAGACCAAAGGAAGAAATCGAAATCAAAGATGAAGACAGCGATTCCTTTGACCCTGTGAATAAGACTGCTTCCTTTCCGGATGTTTCGGCCGGTGATTATGTCCGGCTGAACAACAACGGAACGGATGAGATCTATCAGGTCATCGAAGAATCAGACGGGGTTCAGAAACTGTCAGTTCCGGATGTGCTGTCCATGATGGATGAAATGCATGTCAGCGGTTCCCGCAAAATCAGTTTCGAGGATGCGGAAATTATCGGGCCGGACGGGCAGACACTGTATGCGCGAAACGGTGATGATGAGGCTTCCGCGAAGATCAGCTTCATGGCTTCCCGGCCCTTAATGAAGCAGTTTCAGATCAGCGGCTATGCGGTGACTCTGTATTCCTCCGCCGGCAGTATCAGCGCTGTGGCGGAAAGAAAACTGCCGCACGGCGGAATCTTCAGCGCCGAAGTCGGTCTCAGCGGACTGCAGGTGGATTATGAATGGAATTATGAAGACAGCAGTCTGAAAGACGCATATTTCAAAGCTGACTTTCATACAACGGAAAACTTTGCCGTGAAAGGAGTTGAACAGAAGTATCTGCAGGGTGATTTCAGCAAAGTCGATCCGGCTGACTTTCTGCATACGATCCGCGGCTTCTATCAGGAACAGAAAGATGTGATCCAGGGCACCTTTACGCTGTGCCGCATCCGGATTCCTTTGCCGCAGGCACCGGGACTCAGTGTTACGGCTGATCTGGATTTGAATATCAACGCGGAAGGCAAAGCGGAGCTGAGTCTTGGCCAGGACAGTGTGATCGGCATGGAAGTGCGCAATGGATCGTTACGTATGATCCGCGAATGCGACGCAACACGCGAGGCACTTGTCAGAACTGATTTTTCTTTCAAAGCCGGTGTGCATGTGGCATTGAACATGCTGAATATGTGTCTCTGTGATCTGCTGTGTGAAGCCGGGGCAGCCGGCAACGCGGCGGCTGTCGTGCATCTGTATGACGAGGAGGGAAAAAAGACGGATGCGTCGACAGACGTCGATGCCTATGCGGTAGATCTGATGTCCGACGGCAATGAGAAAGTCTTTGTATGCGCGGATCTTTCCGGCAACTGGATCCTCGATCTTTCCGTGAATTCAGCTGCTTCGGCTTGCGGGAAACTGGGTCTGAAAGGGCAAGTTCATCTGCTCAACGAACAGAACGCGCCGCTGATCAAAGGCCTGAGCGGACATTTTGAAAACTGGCAGGCAGTCAAACAATGTACCTATACCGATCATGAGAAAGGGCCCTCCGAAGACCGTCTCAGAGTGTCGTCCAATATCGTCATCGAGGACTATGCCATGACGATACAGGAGGGAACAGCAAAAGAACTGAAAGTGCTTGCCGTACCTGCCGGCTATACGCTGTCTGATCTTGTTTATGAAAGCGAAAACAGTGAAGTGGCATCGCTCAGCGGCAGTATGATCACGGCCCATCAAAGCGGCAGTACGACTGTCAGCGTATCCACCAGAGACGGTAAGTACAGGATCACCTGCAGTATACTGGTGCCGCAGGTGAACTCATGATGTTTGTCTATCACACTGAAAATGACAATGGAAAAGGATGTGTTCTGAACAAAAGCCGGGTAACGATGTCCGTGCTCGGCTTTTCCGTACTGCTGTTTGAACAGGAGGACAAATGGTATCTGCGCCTGCCGCATCAGCTGAGAGCAGACCGCCGGAATCCGATGCGGGAGAATACCGCAATCAGGATCAGCAGCAATGAGCAGGGAACCTACGCTGACCTGTATTTTGTGCCGACGCTTCCTTCTTACAATGCCTATGTGAAATACCAGTATCCGGGTAAGCCGCTGACAGTTGGTTCTTCACTGAAAGATGACATCTGTTACGATCTGCCGCTGATCTGCACCGAAGCGTTCACGATCGATCCATCCCGGCATGTCATTGTGAAAAACAAAGGACTGGCAGCAGCGGATCTCAACGGCAGGATCATTAGGGACGAAGCGGGTTTTCAAAGCGGTGACGTCTTTTCGTTTTTCTCTTTGCGCATAGTCTTTTATCAGGATTTTATGATGATCAGCGGTCTGCTGCCGCTGCAGGACACACTGATCAGATATGTCCGGAAACCTGATGCTCAGAAAATACCGGAAATACCGATGATGCAATATCACTATGACGCTCCGGCTCCCCGCAGGCCTGCGATTGACTGCCATCTGAAGGTTCCCCAGATTAATGATGACGGCATTGTTTCTTCTGTATTCCTGTCGATGGCACCGGCATTGATGATGGCTTCTGCCTCATTGACGGCAGGATCACTGAACGCCTATCGCTCCTATATGGCAGGCCGCAGCTTCATCGAGATCCTTCCATCCGTGCTTCTGCCGGCTGTGATGCTGGTGTCGGCACTGTTGTGGAATCCGCTGCAGAGAAGATATGAAAAGAAACAGAAACGGATCCGAAGAGAACGGATCATCGCGGAATTCCATGATGAAGCGGAAGAATGGATCAATGAAATGGACCAATATGTCAGGCGATACAATTCCTACGCAGCTGCCGTGACTTTGATGCCGGAAATGTGCACGGAACAGTATATGAAAGAAAATCGTTTCTACTGTCATCATGGTACAGATGTATTGCTGTGCTTCGGTATGGCAAAAGGACGTATCAGAGTAAACTATGAAAACCCGCTTGTCACAAGGGAAAAGGATCTTCAGCAGATTATTGAACGGATCAATTCGGCAGCCGATCAGGCAGCGGAAGCAGCGGCGGTATATGCACTGACTTCCTACAAGCGGATCGTTATCGAAGGAACGTATGAAACATTCCTGCATCTATCTGCATATACGGTGACATATCTGTATCCGGATATCAGACTTTGTTTTCTGTGTTCTGAACATATACTGAAACAGCATATGTGGATCTATGAAGCTGCCTCAGCTGGTTATGACGGCAGCAGAATGCTGTTTATAAATTCTGAGGATCTGCAGGAATATATTGATGAAATGCCGGATACAGACGGAAAGCTGGTTATCTTTTCGATCGACTCACCGCATGACCTGATTACCGGATGCGATATTCCCGTTCTGTATTTCGAAGCAGAACATGGCAGACACCAATGTGATCTGCGGGTTCGGGCGGATGGTGAGAATCTGCAGATCATGGATCAGCTGTATCATGAAACATATATCAGCCGGATCGATGACTGTTATGATGACGCATTGCTGTACAAGATCGGCAGAAAAGATCATGCGAATCCGATATCCCGGCAGGGCAGCGGCGGTTTTCTTGCCATGCTGAAAGCGGCAGGAGCACAGGATCTCAAGATTGCGGAACGATGGCTGATGAATGAAGACAGCACGGATCTCAAATGTGTGATCGGTCTGGATGAGAGCGGCCGGCAGATCATTCTGGATCTGGATGAAAACGGTCAGGGTCCGCATGGCCTGATAGCCGGTACGACTGGTTCCGGAAAAAGTGAACTGCTGCTCAGCATGATTCTTTCCCTCGCTGTAAATTACAGTCCCGAACGGCTGCAGTTTGTCATTATTGATTTCAAGGGCGGCAGTACGTTTCAGAGCATCAGTCATGAGGATCTCGCTTTGCCGCATCTGACAGCGATGCTGTCGGATCTCGATGCGGATGACATGCAGAGGGCTCTGTTCTGTCTGAAGGATCTGCTCCGTCAGAGAGAACTTGCATTCCGTACGCTTAGCAGTATTCATCAGATTCCGGTAAGAAATCTGAAAGACTACCGGCGCTTCCTTCAGAAAGATGACCCGTTGGATAAACTGGCTGACATCGTTTTGATCGTCGATGAATTCGCCGAACTGAAAAGAGAACGCCCGGATTTTCTGGTTGAACTGGTCAGAATTGCCAGACTCGGCCGCAGTCTGGGTCTGCATCTGATTCTGGCGACTCAGAAGCCGGGCGGTATCGTAACGGATCAGATCTGGTCGAATACAAGATTCAAGATCTGTCTGAAAGTATCAGAGAAACAGGATTCCGCGGAGATGATCCATTGCAGTGATGCGCTGTATCTGAAAGAGGCGGGTTCCTTCATCCTTTATGCCGATGAACGTATACAGAAAGGCCGCTGCGGCTACCTGCATCAGGAGTGCGGCAGTCAGAAGAATCAGATTTCCGTTCTGGATGAAAGAGGACATGTAATACATACAGGCGGTACGGAAGAGCCTGCCGGGGAAACGGAATTCATGGCAGTTCTGAAGGAAATCGTTTCCGCCGGCGGTTATCAGAGAAAAAACCTCTGGCTGAAAATCCTGCCGGATCTGCATACCGAAGATGATGTATGGAAGAAGGGATTGTTTGCTTTACTGGATGATTATGAAGCACAGAAATATGGAGAGATACGGGTTCTTGCCGATATACCGGCGTCACATGCCGTTCTTTCGTCCGATCCGGCAGAGACTTCTTCTTTTCTGAAAGGTCTGGTATATGCATTGGCATCGGTTCGTGAAGCGGAAGACGAGTATTATCTGATCGATGATCAGAAGTTTTTCGAAACAGTGGAACTGCAGGAAAGCGGTTTGTTCAACGGCTGTATGAAAACGGTGGAGGAAGAAAAAATGGATAACCTGTTCAAACGCCTGAAACAGGAAGATGGTATCCGCAGACTTCTGATCGTTACCGATATCGTCCGTCTGTTTCAGAATGGCGAGAAATACCGGCAGGATATCAGATTACTGCTGGAAGGAAGCAGCCGTTTTAAACTCGATCTCTGGCTGATCATGCGGACTTCATCCGCATTGAATTACCGGGAACAGACACTGATCATTGACTTCTATTGTCTGAAAAATGAAAACAGGAATGAGATACAGACATTTCTGCAGATACCGTATAAAGGCCATATGCAGAAAACTTCGCATGGCCTATACCGCAAAGAACGCATGCTGGAATTTGCCTGGTTTCAATGCAGTGATAATGAACTCTGTAACATCTGCCATGCATATATACCTGCCAAGGAACCATTCCGGATTCCCTGCATGAAAGATGTACTGAGCAAAGAGGAATATCGGGGAGAGGGGCTGCCGCTGGGTATGCTGTATGAGAGCTACCAATGGTATACAGCCTGCGATCATTTGATCATCTGCGGTCTTTATGACGAAGAATGGCAGAAACTGCGGACGTATCTTTCAGATACCGGCACAGTATTCATGACCTATGAAGAATTTCAGAAAATGGATACCGCTTCGCTGCGCACGTCTGATGTCATTCTGCTTAAAGATGCGGCAGAGGAATATTGCCGTTATCAGCATTTGAAACGCATGCCGAAAGACGGTGAGGGTCTGCTGATCAAAGGAGGCGGGAAGGAGGTGATACATTTTGTCAGTCTCTGACAATGTCCGCATTTTCATCTGCTTCACGGCAGCGGAAAGATGCTATGAATGTGTCTGTCAGAAAAGCAGATCATTTAACGATATTCTGCCGGAAGTATACAGAATGTTTCAGACGGAACTGATGGACCGGTACCGTCTGGAAGATTATCTTGTATATGAAAAAAACAGCGGCATCCTGTGTGATCCGCATGTTTCATTGAATTCATTGGGAGTGCGCAGCGGTATGATCTTTCAGATCTTCTGATCAAAACGCTGACGGTAGGGGCAGCGCCGGCACAATTCCTCTCTGAGTTCGTTGTTATGAAAACCCTGACAGAGATTCTGATAGCGTCTGCCGGCAAGGATTTCCGCGAGTGTCTGATCATGCAGACTGCCGAGGGAAATATTTCCTTCCGCGTCGAGACAGCATGGCACGACTGTTCCATTACACAGTACTGCAAGCTGCCTGATACCGCCCAGACATTTGCCGTGCCTGCTGATTTCCGGAAGGGACATGGACGGCCAGGCAAAGGTATTATGGAAATCCACATAGACGTGATCCATAATGGCATAATTATTCTTCCGGTCGCTGCTTTGGAAGTCGTAATGTTCCTGCAGATAGGCCAGACAGTTTTCGGTACGTTTCTGTTCCAGCTGATCGTCACGCCAGAAACGGATCTCACAATATGGCTGTTTCCGCTGTGAAGCCATTTCACAGAAAGACAGAATTTCTTTCAGCAAAGCGATTTCGTCTTTACTGTGGTATTCAATGCTCTGCATGGAAAATGAAATTTTCCGCAGTGAAGGATGATCGATCAAAGCGGGATGCCGGCTGAGAAGTGTTCCGTTACTGACCAGCTGAACCTGCATTCCATAAGCGTCGCAGAGATCCATGATCGTATCAAACTGCTGATGGAGGAGGGGCTCTCCCTGCACGTGCAGATAGATATACAGGGTGTACTCTTTGACCTGTTTCAGAATACTTTCAAAGAAGACAGGATCCATATCGCTGCCCTGACGGCTGCCGGACGTGCAGAAAGCACAGTTCAGATTGCACCGTGATGTGATTTCTATGTAAACTCTCTTAATGGAGGACTTCATACGTTTTTCCAGTCTTTGCCTTTGACCCACAACTTTGTCCGCTCAGTATTGCTGAGGGACACAAGAAAGTTATGACGAGCTTCAGGAAACTGCCGGTAGGTGTTTTCCAGATATTCTTTGATAGTCTGCCGGCTGGTGACACCGTCAACCGGACAGGTGCTTTTCACGACGGGAATATGCTCGAGACGGATCACGTTTTCGATATCCTTTTCAAACACATAGATCAGCGGCCGGATAAAATCGGTGTCATTGTGGGTTAAATGCATGGCCGGATCAAAAGTGTTGATGCGGCCGCCGTAGATCATATTCATGAACAGCGTTTCAATGGCATCGTCAGCGTGATGGGCATAGGCGACTTTGGTGATACCGTATTTATGGGCGGCTCTGGCAAGAGCGCCTTTTTTCAGACGGGAACACAGGGAACATGAGATACGGCCGCTTTCGTCCTGGGGATGCAGTTTCAATATTTCATAGATATCCGTCGGCTCGTGGATCAGTTCAATGTCTTTTTCCCTGGCGAAGGCATCTACATCACTGAAGTCCATGTTGCCGAAGCCGATGTCGAGGTGAAGGCCGCAGACGTCAAAACGGCGTCCGTCATAGCGGGCGATCATATCTTTGTACAGACGCAGAGCGTACAGCAGAAGCATACTGTCTTTGCCGCCGGATACACCGACACAGATCCGATCACCATCTTCGATCAGCCGGTAATCAAGATCAACATTATGGATGGCTGAGATGATATGACGCATTGCCATAAAGATCCTCCTGAACTTTGCCATTATATCATGCAGTTGCTATAATACTGAGTGATATTATGGATGCTGTCATTTTAGTGAACAAACCATCCGGCATGACGTCCTTTGACGTTGTGAGAAAATGCCGGCGTATATGCAATGAAAAGAAGATTGGTCATACCGGAACCCTTGATCCCGAAGCTTCGGGGCTGATGATCGTTCTGCTCGGCAGATATACCAAGATGCTGCCGTTCTGTGTGAAGGATCATAAGGCCTATCACGCGACTTTTTCTTTGGGTAAAAAGACTGAAACGGAAGACATCTGGGGTACGGTTGTCGATGAAAGTGACTTCCGGGAACATGACGACGAAGAACTTCAGAAGACGGCAGAAGCCTTCACGGGAACCATTGAACAGATTCCGCCGATGTATTCCGCTGTGAAATACAACGGCCGTAAACTGTATGAATATGCAAGAAAAGGCATCGAGGTCGAACGGCAGCCGCGTCAGGCAGTTGTTTCGTTTCTTTCCTGCCATAATCTTGGCAATAACGTTTACAGCATGGATGCCGTCGTATCCTCCGGTACTTATATCCGTACATTGATAACAGATTTCTGTGCGGCCATGGGAGAATACGGCGTGATGACGTCTCTGGTCCGCAGCGGCATTGAGGGCGTGAAACTGGAGGACGCCAGCACTCTCGAACAGCTGGAAGAAGCAATTACCCCGATCGATCCTTTAAAAGTGATTTCAACCGAATTTGAGATCGTCGAATATCAGGACGAAACGCGCATCCGAAACGGCCGTCATATCCAACTGAGCGGACATCGTGATCAGGTGATTCTGGTTCACGAAGGAGAGATCCTGGCGGCATATGAAAAAAGTGAAGACGGTATATACCACTGTCTCAGGGGGCTGTTCTGATGCGTATTATTACGATTTCTGTCAACAGTTCCAGCCGTCATCATACGCCGTTATGCGCCTGCATCGGCTATTTTGACGGTATGCACCGGGGTCATCAGAAACTGATTGAAAAGACTGTCGAACTGGCGGACAAGTACGAGTGCGAAAGCGCATTGATTACTTTTGATCCCGATCCCTGGGTAACATTGAAGGGGCTCAATTCGATTCAGCATATTACAACGATGCGGCAGCGTATGAATCTGGCGGTTCATTTTGGCATTGAAAATATTGTCATTCTGAAATTCACACCGGAAATGAGTCAGCTTTCACCGGAGGAATTCGTCACGAAGATCCTCGGCAAGCTGAATCTGAAAGGCATTGTCTGCGGTTTTGATTTCAGCTATGGATATGAAGGCAAAGGCGACTGCGAACTTCTGAAGGAACAGATGGACTGCGAAGTACAGGTCGTTGACGCGGTCACGGACAATCACGGAAAGATTTCCAGCACCCGTATTTCCGCCGCGCTGCAAAAGGGTGAACTCCATGATGTCAATGCCATGCTCGGCTATCCGTACTTCATTGAAGGCACGATCATCCACGGCAACCATAAAGGCACCGGGATGGGATTTCCAACCGCCAACGTGCGCTACTCCCAGGAGAACATTCTGCCGCGCAGCGGCGTGTATGCCGGCTTTGCCATCGTGGACGGAAAGCAGTATAAGGCAATGATCAACATTGGTCATAATCCGACTCTGAACTACCGTCAGATGATTTCTGTCGAAGCTCATCTGATCGGTCTGGACAGTATGATCTACGGCAAGTACATCCGCCTTTATCCGCTTTACTATCTCCGCAGTGAAATGCGGTTTAAGAATAAAGACAATTTATGCATGCAGCTGTATCAGGACAGAAGAACGGTCCTCAGCCTGCTGAAAGACTATGAATGAATTATTTCTGCAGCAGATGCGGGAACTCCTGAAGGATGAATTTGACGTTTATCTCAAAGCTCTTTCAGAAAAACCCCGCAAAGGTCTGCGTGTCAACACACTGAAAACTGACGTGGAAACGTGCCGGCAGGATACCGGCATTTTCATGGTGGAAAGCCCGTTCGCAAAAAATGGTTTTTATGTGAAAGAGGAAAGAGGCCTGGGTCTGACACCCGGTTACGCATGCGGCCTGTATTATCTGCAGGAGCCAAGCGCTTCCGCAGCCGTGACAGTACTGCGCCCCGAAAAGGGAAGCAGGGTACTTGACCTGTGCGCGGCACCAGGTTCGAAATCGACCCAGATCGCCGAATACCTGCAGCAGACCGGACTGCTCGTATGCAACGAGATCAATACCCAGCGGGCAAGGATCCTGGTGGAGAATATTGAAAGAAACGGTACGGCCAACTGCATTATCTACAATAACGACAGCAGTGACATTGCCAAAGCCTTTGCCGGATATTTTGATTATGTCCTGTGTGATGCGCCGTGTTCGGGAGAGGGGATGTTCCGCAAGGAAGAGGATGCGGTCACGATGTGGAGTCCGCAGAATGTGGAGCTCTGTGCCGAGCGGCAGCGGATGATCATTGAGAACGCATACCGCTGTCTCAGAAAAGACGGTGTTCTTGTCTATTCGACCTGCACGCTGAACAAAGAGGAAAATGAGAAGATGCTTGCCGGTTTTCTGTCTGAACACCCGGATATGCAGATGGAAGATGCCGGAGTGACTTTTGGCCGTCCGGGTTTTGATGAAGGTTTTGAAACTGACAAAGCAGTTCGTATCTTTCCGATGGATGGCGGTGAGGGCCATTTTATAGCCCGTATGAGGTGCATCGGCGGTACAGACGGAAAAGAACCCGCTGTTTCAACAGGCCGTCTTCCAGCAGCCGCTGCGGCCGTTCTGAAGGATCTTCTGGTTGAGCAGTATCCGTATTATTACACGTATCAGAACCGTATCTATGGCGGTATCTGTCCTTTTCTGATGCCGAAGGGTCTGCACCTCATGCGGCATCAGGTATTTCTTGGTGAAATGGTAAAAGATCGCTTTGAACCGTCACATCATTTGTTTGCTTCTGCATACACGGACTTCAAAAACTGTTATGATATGAGTGATGAAGAATGCCGGCGCTACCTGCATGGTGAGCAGCTGAACGCGGCTCTGCCGAAAGGCTGGTATGCAATGCATTGGAAGGGCCACACCGTCGGCGGTGCGAAATCCGACGGCCGGGCATTGAAAAACAAGTATCCCAAACAATACAGGTTAAAGTAATATGCGTATCAAATTATTCGATTTTATTGATGACACCCTTGAGTATTACGAAAGGAAGATGCCTTCTTTTGAATATGCTCAGAAGCAGGTCATGACAGCATTTCAGAATATGTTTTCCGACAAGACAGATTCGATCGTCAATTATCATACCCGCATCAAGAAGCTGAACAGTCTGAAGGAGAAGCTGATCCGTAACCAGTTCTATCTTGACTATGCGACACCGGAAGAAGCCATCGAACATCTTTCCGATCTGATCGGCATCACCATTCAGTGCCGTTTTATCCGCAACGAAACCGAAATATACAAGGAACTCTTCAATTATTTCGAGAATGCAGACAACGGCTACAGTGCCTGCATCATTGACAAGAATATATACATGAATCTGCATATGCCGCAGCCGCAGATCCAGCGCAACGGTTTCACGATCTTCCGGATCGACGGCTATTACATGTTCAACTACAGCCGCATTAACTTTGAACTGCAGATCAAATCTCTGGTCCATACGTTCTGGAGTGAAATCGAGCATGAAGTCGTATATAAGAATCCCGGCTTTGTCATGTATGACAATTTCAACCGGAACATGCTGGGTGCCATCCGTGACAATCTCGATGTCGTCGATCGGCAGCTGGAAATCATGTACAACGAGATCTCGCATGAAAGCAAACGCAATCAGATCGGTATGGATGAGCAGGGATTCAAGCTGTTTGTTTCCCGCAGTATCAACGATCTGGTAAACCGCAAAATGAAGGATTCCGTCGGTTTCGCTACCGACTTCAAGAAATGCAGTGCCACGATCTCCCAGTATATATACCTGCATGATTTCATGGGCGAAGGGGAGAACCGCATCAAGATGGTTGATTATTTGGAGAAGATCTCGGTGATCAATGAAGATGATCTGGACTTCAGTGAAACGCTGCAGCTCAGCGGTGAATATCACTCCCGCGATATCTTCTGTGATATTCTCGGCAAATACATGCAGACGGTGATCAATTCCAATTTCCGCTGGCATGTATTCTTCACGATGCTGTTTGAACTGGAAGAAAGCGATAACCTTGTCGTACTTGATGATTTCCTCAATGTCGTCAAAAAGCTCCTGATCCAGCCGCGCTGGTATCGTTCGACATTCTCAACGTTCGACAAGGATGTGCAGGATACGATGCATTTCGAACTGAGCAAGACGATGGCCGAGGCACTGGTGGATGCTGACAAGATCGATATCGTGCATGAAGATAAACTGTACCGCTGCATGAATATCTTCCGGGCATTTACCGATAACCTGCAGAAAAGGTATAAAGACGGAAAAATCATGCTGAGAGATATCGAAACTATCCGGGATGATCTGTATCATCAGATCGCTATGTTGTTTAAATAATCAAAATACTGTTATAATATGACAGTCGAGGTGATAAATATGGCACAGGATTATGTAGTACTGAATGAAAACAACGGTCATGGCATGATTGCCATCAATAAGTCCGTATTCAAAGCAATCTCCGAACTCAGCATTGATGATATCGAGAATTCTGTCCGTATTCCGGACACCAGATTCAGCAAGCCGCTGAATGTAAGAATCGAAAAGAACAAGCTTTATATCACAGCGGATATCAAGATTAAATACGGCGCCAACGTCGAAGCGACATGCGAACTGGTGCAGAACAAGATCTATGAGAATCTGCTGTTGATGACAGGCTTCAAAGCAAGCGACGTAACCGTAAATGTTACCGGTTT
The DNA here is from genome assembly GCA_902793635.1 of uncultured Erysipelotrichaceae bacterium. GTDB lineage: Bacteria > Bacillota_I > Bacilli_A > Erysipelotrichales > Erysipelotrichaceae > Bulleidia. Next base: position 45,485 of record CADBEA010000007.1, read on the forward strand.
TGAAATCTGAAAACATGCTTGACAAGCGATAAATATAGTAGTTAAATAAACAAGGTAATTGAATTTCGGAAAGAAGAAGCACCGCTTCTCACCTGAAGTCCATCCGGACCTGGGTAGAAATGCCGCAAGAGATTGATTGAACAGTTTTCTGAGGGCAGGTGCGTATTCCGTATCTGCTTTTTCAATTATGATAGGAGGGTTTACTTGGGAAGACCAAAAAACAACAAAAACAGACGTAAAGAACCGCAGGATATCGTAAATGAAGATATCCGATTCAAAGAAGTGCTCGTTATCGGACCGAACGGAGAACAGCTCGGTGTCATGATGCGCCGTGAGGCACTGGAGAAGGCTTATGAGCTTGATCTGGACCTGCTCTGTGTTGCGCCGAACGCACCGACCCCGGTATGCAAGATCCTGGACTATGGTCGCTACCGTTTCGAAGAACAGAAGAAAGCCCGTGATGCCAAGAAGAAGCAGCACGTGACAGAGATCAAGGGACTGCGTGTTTCACCGGTCATTGATCAGCATGACTTCGACACAAAGCTGAAGAGAGCCAGGGAATGGATCGAGGATGGTCAGAAAGTCAAGATCGACATGCGCTTCCGCGGCCGTATGATCACACGTCAGGAAGTCGGCAAGGAGATTCTCAATCAGTTTATTGAGCAGATTTCGGATATAGCTGAAGTTACCAAAGCTCCTTCTCTTGAAGGAAATACGATGTCCGTAGTTTTCTCGCCAAGAAAAGGAAAAGTAAAGGAGAACAAAAATGAAAGCGAAAGCAAAGAAGCCAAAGAAAATTAAAATGAAGACGAAGAAGACCTTCGCTAAGCGCAGTAAGATTTCCGGAAGCGGAAAACTCATTGTTCAGCACAACTATGTTTCACACTTTGCAGCAAACAAGAGCCACAAGCAGAAGATACACCTGGCTAAGAGTACAACTGCTCACGATACCGACTACAAGCGTGACAAGCAGTTGTTACAGGGTTGATCAGGAGGGCTAGAAGATGAGAGTAAAAGGATCTACACCAACACGTAACAGACGTAAGAAAGTATTAAAGCTTGCAAAGGGTTACTTCGGAAGCAAGCACCTCCTGTTCAGAACAGCCAATGAACAGGTCATGCGTTCTTTAAGATATTCCTATATCGGCAGAAAGCAGACAAAGCGTGAAATGCGCAAACTGTGGATTGCCCGTATCAATGCGGCATGCAGAATGCACGATCTCAGCTACAGCAAGTTCATGCACGGTCTGAAGCTGGCTGACATCAATGTCAACCGTAAGATGCTGTCCGAAATCGCCATTCATGACGAGAAGGGCTTCGCTGATCTGGTATCCGCTGCCAAAGCAGAACTGGAAAAGGCATAATCCGGTTGTCATCCGAGCCAAAATATAGTAAGATATCAAAGCACTGGGAAACTTGATGAGAGTTTCCCAATCATGGCGCGTTGGTGAAGCGGCTTAACACACCGCCCTCTCAAGGCGGCATTCACGGGTTCGAATCCCGTACGCGTCACTGAAACTGTACTGAAAGGTACAGTTTTTTATTGTTTACAGGGGCGGAAATAATTATGACAACTTGTGTCGTAATACATATATCCTATTTCCGAGTGACAGAGGTGGATCGTACTATTAAAACATGCTGTGTCGAAATAGAAATGATGCTGTTTTCTCCCTGAAAATGAAAAAAACCGGAGAGTAATCTCCGGTATCGTTGATTATAATTGGCTGATGGCAATGTCCAGACGGCGCAGAGTTTCTTCCTTGCCGAGGATGGAGGCGATTTCAATTGCTCCGCCAGGTGTGGAAGGCAGGCCGGTAATGGCGACCCGGAGCGGGAAGAGAACCTGACCGTTTTTCTTTTCCAGTTTCTTCGGCAGTTCGAGAAGAACGGTATGGAGTGCTTCCTGCGACCAGTCTTCCTGATTCTGCAGTACAGTACGGCATTCCGGCAGGATTTCTTTGGCGACTTCCGCGTTTGTTTTCATCTTCTTATTGAAGTAAAGATCATTTTCGAAAGAAGGGAACTCATCGAAGAATGTCAGCATACCCGGGATTTCCTGCAGGGTGTTGGCACGCTGCTGGATGATCGCGGCGATCTTATGACGGTCGAAATCACCTTTGACAGCCTTGTTGATGTATGGTGTGACCAGTTCGGTATAGGAATCGAGATCCATCTGTCTTAACCACATACCATTGAGCCATTTCAGCTTTTCCGGATCGAAGATGGCACCGACCTTGCCGATACGCTTGACGTTGAATGCCTGTACCAGTTCATCCAGAGTATAGATTTCCCGGTCTTCTTCCGGTGCCCAGCCAAGCAGGGCGATATAGTTGAGGATAGCTTCCGGCAGATAGCCTTTATCGACCAGATCCTGGAAGGAGGCGTCGCCGTTACGCTTGGAAAGTTTGCTGTGCTCGTCCTTCATGACCGGCGGGCAGTGGATATAACGGGGAATGTCCCAGTCAAACGCATTGTAGATCAGGTTGTACTTCGGGGTGGAGGAAAGATATTCCATACCGCGGACAACATCAGTGATACCCATCAGATGGTCATCGATGACATTGGCGAAATTGTAAGTGGGGAAGCCGTCGCTCTTCAGAAGCACCTGTTCGTCCAGTGTGCTGTTGTCGACAGTGATCGTTCCGAATACTTCATCGTCAAATGATGTCTGTCCTTCCGGAATTGTCTGACGGACGACATATTTCGCACCTTCGGCAATACGCTTCGCACATTCTTCCGGAGAAAGAAGCTTGCAAGGATCATCGTATTTGAAACTGTCGCCTTCCGCTTCACGCTGCGCCTGCAGCATTTCCTCATCACAGAAGCAGTAATGAGCACCGCCGCGTTTGATCAGCCGCTCGGCGTAATCACGGTAGATGCCGCTGGTCACACGCTCGGACTGAACGTAGGGACCGTAGTCGCCGCCGACATCCGGTCCTTCGTCATGTTTCAGGCCGCAGGCACGGATCGTATCATAAATAATATCTGTCGCGCCTTCGACAAGACGTCCCTGATCGGTGTCTTCAATACGGAGAATGAATACTCCATCCGGGTCTTTACGGGCGACAAGATATGCATAAAGGGCGGTACGCAGGTTGCCGATATGCATGTATCCGGTCGGACTCGGCGCAAATCTTGTTCTGACTGTCATGTTAATACTCCTTGTTTTTTACCTGTCAATTTTACTCTAATTCAGCATTGCTGACAATTGAAAGAAAAACCTCAGATTACTCTGAGGCTGATCCGGTTCTTCATTGATACTTCGCATACATTCACTTTCGTGAACAGCAGCCGATATAACGAGAGCCTTAGGCTGGGATAGAGAGATTTGAACTCCCGAATGGCTGGTTCAGAGCCAGCTGCCTTACCACTTGGCTATATCCCAATATTTACTGCAATAACTATTATAGCCATTTGCCAAAAAACATCAAGAAAAAAATTAACCAGTTTTCAAACAGGTTTTCATGACTTCTGAAAGGCTTATTGTCATATAGTTTTCCGCCTGGTATATATTCATCTTTTATACTGCATTTATGCATTCTTTTTCACACATGCAGTTTTCAAAAGAAATACTGTTATATAAAAGGGGTGGTTGATATAATATTACCGGAAATGAGGAAAATACATATGGAACGAATGATTGGCACCGTTTCAAGAGGACTTCGTGCACCGATCGTAAAGACCGGCGACGATCTCAAAACAATCGCAGTTGATACAGTTCTGAAGGCAGCTTCTGCCGGTGAATTTGAAATCCGGGACAGAGACGTCCTGGCCATTACGGAATCGATCCTGGCCCGCGCCCAGGGAAACTACTGCAGCATCGATGACATCGGCACAGATGTCAGAAACAAACTCGGCGGAGAAACGATCGGCGTCATCTTCCCGATCACCAGCCGCAACCGTTTCGCCATTGTTCTGCGCGGTATTGCAAGAGGCGCGAAAAAGATCGTGCTGATGCTCAGCTATCCGTCTGATGAAGTCGGCAACCCGCTGTTTGATGTGGAACTGCTCTATGATACAAATATCAATCCGTATTCGGATGTCCTTTCACAGGAACAGTTTGAAGCGGTTTTCGGAAAAGCTTCCCATCCGTTTACGGCAATGGACTATGTGACATACTACAAGGAACTCATTGAAAACGAAGGCTGTGAAGCGGAAATCATCTTCGCCAACAATGCCGTTTCGATTCTGAAATATACAAAGAACGTTCTCAACTGCGACATTCATACCCGCCGCAGAACCCAGAAGATCCTGAAGAGAGCGGGAGCGGAAAAAGTATTCTCCCTCGATCAGATCATGGACGCACCGGTCAACGGCAGCGGTTATAACAAAGAATACGGTCTGCTTGGTTCCAACAAATCCACTGAGGACACCGTAAAACTGTTCCCGATGAAGGCCCAGGAATTTGTCGAAGAAGTTCAGGCAGAACTCATCGAAAAGACCGGCAAACAGGTCGAAGTCATGGTTTACGGCGACGGCGCTTTCAAGGATCCGGTCGGAAAGATCTGGGAACTTGCTGATCCGGTCGTATCTCCGGGTTATACATCCGGTCTGATCGGCACACCGAACGAACTGAAACTGAAGTATCTGGCTGACAATCAGTTCGCCGGTCTTACGGGCGATGAACTGCGTCATGCCATCCGTCAGTCCATCATTGAAAAAGACGCTCAGCTCGTCGGTAAAATGGATTCGGAAGGAACAACTCCGCGCCGCCTGACTGATCTGATCGGTTCACTTTCCGACTTGACCAGCGGATCCGGTGACAAGGGAACTCCATTTGTCTACATCCAGGGATATTTCGACAATTATACAGACTGATAAAGAGGCGGTCATTCTCACGCTTATTCTGATGAAAAGTGTTTCTCTTCGAAATACTTTCTGTGTGTATACCTGATACAACAAAGAAACTCAGAAGAAGGTGACAAATAACTCCGTCTGTCGGCATGTTTGCCTGGCACAACAATGAATAACTAAAGAAATGTAGAAGAATCATGTAAGACAAGAAACAGCTGAACGACGAAAACATCGAAAAAGTACCCGGCGGCCGTGTCCTGCTGGCAGGTGACCTTGCCCGTCTTGGCCCGGAAGACAGAAAAGCAATGCTGAAAACCTGGGAGAGAATTGATAACGAATCAGCTAATAAACTACCCGCGGCAGTTCTCGATAAGGTCTCCGGCGGCGTCAGTGCGGATGATGATGACGACGATCCCTTCCAGTGGTACTGGAGGACCTGGTACAACTGCCCGGAATGCGGACAGTATTTAATCGCATACGCTCCGAACGATGAAATTGAGTATCTTTTCTGCGGCTGCGGATTTGATGACAGATATTGATAAACCGGTCTGACAGGAACTGTATTGCCGCCGGCAGACGTGAAGAAACTGTCGGATAAGGGAATACTTTCTGTCTGCTTCTGCTGATATTTCGACAATGATACTGACTGAACACAGTGCTTCAAGCATTGTGTTTTTTTTATAAAGTTATGGCATAATAGGAGTAACAAAAGAGAGGTTTTTTCTATGGCGAATTATCTGGCAATTGATCTGCTTCGCACTAAGCTGAAGTATGCTTTAATCAGCGATTCCCTTGATATTATTGAAGTTGGCAATGAATATATACCGATCGATTCAAAAGAAGAGCTTTTTGAGACGTTTCTGAATGTGACGGACCGTTACCGTGATGACATTGAAGGCGTATCGATCACCATGCCGGGTGTTATCGACCGCAAGCGCGGTTTTGCCTACAGCGGCGGTGTTTTCGAATGGGTCAAGGATATGAATTATGCCAAAGAACTTTCTGAATATATCGAAATGCCGGTCGTGATCTGCAATGACGCCAAGGCTGCGGCAATGGCGGAAATCGGTTACGGTTCTCTGAAGAATATCCAGAACGGCGTGCTTCTTCTGATTCTGAATACCGGTATCGGCGGTACTGTTGTCACTGACGGTCATATTCTGGAAGGACAGCATTTCGCAGCCGGTGAGTTCTCCTATATCCGCGGTGACTACAAGGAAAGAGATGGCACAAGTGATATGTTTGCTTTCAGTGCGAATGTCGATACCCTCAGCAAATGCGTTGAAGAGGAGACAGGCCAGGCGAATATGAACATTCTGCGCATTATCTCCAAACTGAACACAAAAGATGAAAAGGTGACCCGCGGTGTTGAAAAGTTCTGTGATATGCTGGCAACCAACATTTACAATCTGCAGTGCGTTCTCGACTGTGACGTGGTCGTCCTCGGCGGTCATGTCGCTGACGATCCGATCATGTTCAAGATGGTCAGACAGGCAGTCGACCGTAAATTCGACAACGCGCCGTATCACAACATCTTCAAGCCGGCGATCAAGGAATGCATCTTCCACCACAACTCCCGTACCTACGGAGCTGTATACAACTTCAAAGATCTGATGAATAATAAGGAATGAATAAAACAGTCACGAAGATCTTCCACAATACACTTCCTTCCTTTCTCGGGGCATACCTGCAAAGCGATGCCATGCAGAGACTGAAGGGAGTCGATATGAACTGCGGGGTGAATTATACTTCTTTCCCGCTTTTTGCTGTAAAGGAGCCATATACAAGATTTGAACACAGCCTGAATACCGCCCTGATCGCCTGGCATTTCAGCCGTGATCCCCGCCAGGCTCTCGCCACGCTGTTTCATGATATCGCGACACCGGCCTTTGCCCATGTCGTCGATTTCCTGCACGGCGACCATCTGCGCCAGGAAAGCACGGAAGAGAAGACCGCGGAGATCATTCAAAAGGACGAAGTTATCATGGCACAGCTTGCCAGGGACGGTATCGCGTTTGCGGACATCTGTGATTACCACCGCTATCCCATCTGTGACAATGACAGCCCGCGGCTTTCCGCAGACCGTATGGAATACACCTTCAGCAATCTTCTGCGCTACCGTCTGGCTGATACGGCGGCGATCCGGAAGATGTATGAGGATATCCGCGTCACGAAAAATGAAGAGGGTATTGACGAACTGGCTTTTCAAAGTCCGGAACTGGCCGTTCTGTTTGCCGGTTATGCGCTGCGGTGCGGCCGAATTTACAGCAGCAGTGAACACCGCTTCGCAATGGAAGCACTGGCGGGAATTCTGAAGCGGGCAATCGACGCGGATGTTATTTCGGTCGAGGATCTGTATACCGATGAGGCATCCGTGATCCATAAGCTGCAGAACAGTTTTCTGAAAGATGACTGGCGGAAGTACACAAAGCTGAAAGCGGTGCATGTCCTGACGGGATATGAGCCGGGAGCGCTGCGCGTCGATGCCAAGAAACGGTATATTGATCCGCTGGTGATCGGCAAAGGCCGCTGCCGGGATCTGGATCCGCAGCTGAAGAACAATATCAATGCATTTCTGAGCGAAGACTACAGTGTCTTTCTGAAAGGGGAATATGATGAGTGAAAAAGTAATTGTCGTGGCCAGCACGAACGAAGGGAAGATCCGTGAATTCCGGCAGATGCTGGAACCGAAAGGATATACGGTCAAAAGCCTGAAAGACTTTGACGATATGCCGGAGATCGAAGAAAACGGCACGACGTTTTCGGAAAACGCCGTAATCAAAGCGAATGCCATAACTTCCCGCTATGGCATCATGGCGGTATCGGATGATTCTGGTCTGGAAATCGATGCTTTTGACAAAGGTCCGGGTGTGCACAGTGCCCGCTGGCTTGGCCATGACACGCCGTATGAAGAAAAGAACCGGATCATTCTTGAAAGAATGCAGGGTATCGAAAACCGCAGATGCCGTTATGTCTGCGCGATCGCTGTCACAAGAAAAGACCATGAGCCGGTCGTTTTCGAGGATACAGTGGAATGTGTCATTGCCAATCATCCGGCCGGATCCAATGGCTTCGGATATGATCCGATCATTTTTTACGAGCCCTACGGCAAAACGATGGCGGAAATGAGCAAGGAAGAAAAGAACGGTATTTCACACCGCGGCAAAGCGGTTGCCCGTCTGGAAGAGTGGCTGCGTCATGAAGATGAATAAACTGCTGTCCGCGCTTGGCGGCATTGCCCTCATGGTCACGCTGCTTCTGACGGCCGTGGATCTCTGCTGTTTCTTCAAGCCGTTTTACCATTATGAATACGCGGCCGGAAAACAAGCGGAGAAAATCGGTATGAGCGAGGAAGGCCTGAATGAGGCAACGGACGCTCTGCTGGATTATCTGCACGGCAGCCGTGACGATATTTTTGTGGAAACGGAAGTATACGGCGTGAAGAGGGAAGTTTACAACCAGCGCGAGAAGCTGCATATGATCGATGTCCGGAATCTGTATCAGTCCGCGGTTCTGGTCCGTAATGTTCTCGCCGTCTCGTCTTTGCTGATCTTCCTGTATCTGTACTGGAAGAATCACGATAGCTTTCCCGTCCTTTTTAAGAATGGACTGAAACACGGCTTTCTCTGTCTACTTCTGCTGGTTCTGTTCGTATCCGTCTGGGCCATTGCCGATTTCGACGCGTTCTGGCTGAACTTCCATTATGTCTTCTTTGACAACGATCTGTTCCTGCTGGATCCGAATACGTCGATCATGATCAACATGTTTCCGTCCGTATTCTTCATGCACATGGTCTTTATGATCATTATCGTCTATGGTCTGTTCGCTCTTGGTGCCTACGGTCTTGCCATTCTGCTGTGCCGGAGGAGGACGGCATGATCCACATTGTTCTCTACGAGCCGGAAATTCCCCAGAATACCGGCAATATCATGCGTACATGTGCTGCTTTGAATCTGCGGCTGCATCTGATCGAACCGCTTGGTTTCTATCTCGATGAGAAGCATCTGCGGCGGGCCGGCATGGATTACATGGAGAATCTGACTTATACGCTTTATGAGGACTGGCAGGACTTCTGTTCGAAGAATCAGGGTGAATTCTATTATGTGACCAGATACGGTCACCGTACACCTTTCTCTTATGATTATCCGAAAGATGCCGAGATCTATCTGATCTTTGGAAAAGAGAGCACCGGCATTCCCAAGGAGATTCTCAAAGCGCATCTTGATCGCTGCATGCGTATCCCGATGGTCAAAGAAGCCCGCAGTCTCAATCTTTCCAACTGTGTCGCAGTATGTGCCTGCGCCGTTTTGAACCAATTGGGCTGGCCAGATCTCTCCGCGGACGAATGGCTGAAAGGAAGTGACTTCCTGGAACAGTACGGGTCATGAAAGTGGACATCACGAAGAGGATGTCCATATAATAATTGTAGAAAGAGGAAACGGAAATGCTGGAGTGTCTGAGTGATTATATATCCCTGATCGTCATGATTTTTCTGGTCGTGGCCGGTTTTTACGGTATGTTTGTCGTGACCGATTCCCAGCATGATGCGGCAGTCCGCAATCGTGAGGAAATGTATTACTCATTCTATGAAAGCATGGATGACGAATACGATGACAGTTCGGCGCCGTATTACGAGTAAGCAGTGAATATGATCCAGAAGCCTATTAATTTTAAAAAAGACGTAAACAGCCGTTTTTCTGATGCGTTATGCATCGGCGATTTCATCTTCCTCTCCGCCCAGCTGCCGCTGAATCCGGAAACCGGGAAACTGATTTGCGACGACTTCAAGGAACAGGCCAGACAGTGTTTCCGCAATATCAAGACACTTCTGCAGCAGTGTGATCTGCCGCTGAATTATGTCCTGCAGACCACGGTAAATATGACCGAAATGGACAGGCTGGACGATCTCGATGACGTTTATGCCGAATTCCTCGTCGAACCGCTGCCGACCCGTACGGTCGTCGGTGCCGCTTCACTTCCGTATGGAGCGAAGATCCAGATCGAAGCGTACTGTATCGACTGCCGGGCTCTGGAAGTGCTGTGCGCCTGCGAGGAAGAAGAATGCTGCGACGGCAGTGTATGTGAACTGTAACACCGCAAATGAAAAACTATCTGATACTTGAAACAGACAGAAAAAAAGGAAAAGGTGTGGATGAAGAAGGAAACATTCACACTTTTGATATGCCTGCCGGACAGCTGATCAGTGCATGGTGTCTCAGAAATGCCGCGACGATGAAAGGCCGCCAGGATGCCGCCAGGACACTGTTCGGCTGGCATCAGAAGATCCCCGTGCTGATATCCGAAAACAGTCAGGAGATCTGGTTTCCGACTGCCGGTGAAAAGGCGGAAAAGAATACCTGGGTACGTTATGAAGGCGTCTTTTCCTTCCATAAGAAAAATGAATATGAAACACTGATCCGGCTGATCAACGGAACGGAATGCGTCATTGCCTGCAACGTGAGGACCGTGCGCATGCAGATGAAACGGTGCCAGCAACTGCTGGATTATCTCAGCCGGAAAAAAGAAGAAGATTCCGGGCATCCGCTGAAGCTTCTCTGACAGATATTCATCAATATACAGAGCCGGATGAATTTCGGCTTTTCATTTAATTTTAAGGTTACCTGAATCAACAGGGATGGTAAACTGTAAGGGTAGGATTGACGGAAAGGGGAAGATCATATGACGTATCAGAAAGAAAGCTTTGATGCCCTTGTCGAACGGATGAGCGAATACCTCTCTCAGAAGAAGTATGTTCAGGCAAGGGAAACACTGGTCGATCTTGAACCTGTTGACATTGCTTTTATCATGGAAAGCCTGCCGGAAGATACGATCCCGGTAGTTTTCCGTTTACTGCCGAAAGAACTCGCCGCCGAAGTCTTTGTCGAACTCGATACCGATTCCCAGGAAAAACTTATCAAGGGATTCTCTAAATCCGAACTGAAAGAAGTCGTTGACGAACTGTATCTGGATGACGTTGTCGACATTATTGAAGAGATGCCGGCCAACGTGGTAAAGCGCATCATCGCTTCCGCCGACGCTGACACGAGAAGGGATATCAACAATATCCTACGCTATCCGGAATCCTCCACCGGATCGATCATGACGACCGAGTATATCGATCTGAAGACCAATATGACCGTTGCCGACGCTCTGAAAAAGATCCGTCGTGTCGGTCAGGATATGGAGACGATCAACGTTATGTACGTCACAGATCCCGCCCGTCATCTTCTCGGGTATGTCACCATCCGCGACCTGCTTCTTGCGGATGAGAATGACACCATGGAAGAAATCATGGATGACAGCATCATCTCCGCGTCCACCATGGATGACCAGGAAGAGACAGCCCGTAAGTTTGGCAAGTACGACTTCCTGACCATGCCTGTCGTCGACAAGGAAAAGCGCCTGGTCGGTATCGTTACCGTCGACGATGCTTTGGACGTATTAGTTGAAGAGACGACGGAAGACATCGAACGAATGGCCGCTATTACGCCGACCGACGATTCATATTTGAATACCGGTATTATTGACACCGTGAAATCCCGTATTCCCTGGCTGCTTCTGCTGATGGTTTCCGCGACGTTCACCGGTCAGATCATTTCCTCTTTCGAAGATGCTCTGGCTGCCTTCACGGTACTGACAGCCTATATTCCGATGCTGATGGATACCGGTGGAAACTGCGGCTCGCAGGCCAGTGTCACCGTTATCCGCGGTATTTCCCTGGACGAAATCAAACTGAAGGATCTTGGCGCCGTCATCTGGAAAGAGATGCGGGTCGCCGTGATCATCGGTATGATCCTGGCGATATGCAACTTCGCCAAGCTGATGCTGGTCGACAAGATGCTGTTCGGCAATCCGATCACTGTCACTGTCGCGGCTGTCATCTGTCTGACTCTGGTATTCACAGTCTTCGCGGCCAAACTGGTCGGCTGCTCACTGCCGATCCTGGCCAAGGCGCTCGGTTTTGACCCGGCTGTCATGGCATCGCCGTTTATCACGACGATCGTCGACGCAATCTCGTTGCTGATCTACTTCCAGTTCGCGAGGATCATCCTGCATATCTGACAGGAAGCAGAAATATAAAAAAACAGGATGTCCGTTTCCTTGTAAGGGGAAGCAGACATCCTTTTATGTGGAATTGAATACGGATTATTCGGCGAGAATATCGCCAAGACCTGCGAAGGTCACGGATTTGATCTTCATTGTCCTGATTGCTTCTTCCGGATCGACATCGAAGTTATCGACTTTGCCATCGAATGCAACGTTGTAGCTGTGGGGGCCGTAATGGAAATTGTATTCCATCGTATTCAGGTCGCTGATCCAGACGATCCATCCTGCATCCAGAAGATCACCGCCGGTTTTCCCGATCAGCTTGCCAAGTTCATCCTGGCTCATTGCGGTTTCGTTGAGATGTTCTGTTCTGGCAATCGGAAGAGCGGAAATCAGTTTATAGAGTTTCTCGTCATGATCCTCATCCATAATGGAGAGCTGATCAACTGCTTCGGCAGTTTCTTTCGGCAGCTCCACAAAGAAGCGGTAGCATTCGCCGTCCTTGTCGATGGCATAGACGAATGTATTCTCTGACTGGGACCATTCTGTCGTTCCGGCTTCCACGGCAAATGCGTCGGCAACTGTTTTAATATTCGCCGGATCGAATACATCGGCATCCGTATTGTTGTTCTGTGTGCTGCAGGCAGATGTGAGTGAGAGACTCATGATTGCTGCCAGCAGCATCTTTCCTGTTTTCTTCATTCGGCATGATTCCTTTCTTCTGCTTTGTATGATCAGATGATTTCCATGCCGATGGCTTTCTGGACTTTCTCCAGTTTGGCGTCGGCTATTTTGTTTGCCCGCTCGGAACCGATAGCAAGCGCTTCGTTGATTTCTCCGCTGGCAAGAATCTCCTGATATCTTCCCTGGATCATTTCCAGTGTCTCGCATACCTTGTCGGCAACAGCACGCTTGAAGTCGCCGTAACCCTTGCCGGCAAATTCAGCTTCAATGTCAGCCATCGGACGGTCGTTACTGAGGGAGGAGAGGATCTGCATCAGATTGGAAATACCGGGCTGGTTTTCCGGGTCGAATTTCACCTGACCGAGCGAATCAGTCACGGCCGACATGACTTTCTTGCGGGCTGTCTTCAGATCGTCGAGCAGATAGATGCATCCCTTGTTTGTTTCGTCGGATTTGGACATCTTCTTGGAAGGATCGGAAAGGGACATGATGCGGGCGCCGACCTTGGCGATCAGCGGTTCCGGTACCTTGAAGAGATCGCCGTAGCGGTTGTTCATCCGTTCCGCGACGTCACGGGTCAGTTCGACATGCTGTTTCTGATCTTCACCGACCGGTACGTAATCCGGATCATAAAGAAGGATATCAGCCGCCATCAGAGCCGGATATGTATACAGTCCGCCTGACAGGTTTCTTTCACCCTTGGCCTGTTTGTCCTTGAACTGTGTCATACGGTTCAGCTCACCCATATACGTATGGCAGCACATGATATAACCGAGCTGGGCATGGGCGCGCACGTCGGTCTGCAGGAAGATCGTTGCCTTCTTCGGATCCAGACCGCAGGCCAGATACAGTGCCACGCAGTCACGCAGGTTGGCGTGCAGTTCCTGAGGATCCTGCGGCACGGTAATGCAGTGCAGGTTGGCTATGAAGGCATACATCTCATATTCGTCCTGGTATTCGACAAAATGCTTGAGAGCGCCGATATAATTGCCTAAATGAAGCTGTCCGGTAGGCTTGATGCCTGATAACATTCTTTTCATACTGTCCATTTCTCCTTCAGTAAAAATAAAAAACCCTTCCATGAAGGGACGCTTGCTGAGCGCGGTGCCACCCGACTTACCGGCAGTTTCTGCCAGTCACTTGCCGGGATAACGGACCGTCCGGATTCCCACAGGGGAAATCAGTGCTCACAGGTTCCAGCGCATCACAGAGGTATGAACGGCTCGCATCAGACGCCGTCTTTCTGAACAGGGACCCGGTTGGATGCATGCACCTGATCATCGCTTTTTTATTTAAACATACTTGCTGTTTCTTTTCAAGATAAGAGGCTATTGACGGCTATGCTATAATGCTAGGGAAAGGAGGAGACAATGATCGTTGTATATACTTCTCCGGGCTGTGCGAGCTGCCGCAAAGTCAAGCAGTGGCTGAAAGACAGAGACCTCCCGTTCATTGAAAAGAACATCTTCAAAACACTGTTGAATACCAACGAAATCAAACATCTTCTGATGCGCAGTGAGAACGGCAGCGATGATATTATCTCCAAGCGGTCAAAGATCATCCAGGAAAGCAGCATCGATATCGATGCCATGACAACGGATGAACTGATCAATTTCATCAAACAGAATCCCAGTGTCCTCAAGCGTCCGATCATTCTGAATGAAACCAGCTTCCAGGTTGGCTATGATGAAGAGGAAATTGCCGTATTCGTGCCGCAGGAACTGCGCAAGGTCGCGGAAGGCAACTACTGCCGGAGCTGTCCGAGCTACAAAGCATGCGAAAGTATCAGAGAAAGAGAAGAATCTGCCGAAGCATGAAGGAAATGCTGAAGGATTCTTCTTTTTTCTGTATAATAGTTGGGTATGAAAATACTGGTAGGTTTATCAGGCGGCGTTGACAGTGCCGTCGCCGCATATCTTTTAAAACAGCAGGGGTATGACGTGACCTGCGCTTTCATGCGCAACTGGGATTCGCTGGCCAATGACGATTTCAACGGCAATCCGACCGTCAATGATCCGGTCTGCCCGCAGGAAGCTGATTATAATGACGCTCTTGCGACAGCTGAAAAGCTAGGTCTGCCGCTGCTGCGGATCGACTTCATCAAAGAATACTGGGATGACGTCTTTAAAACCTTCCTTTCCGAATACCGGCGCGGCCGCACGCCCAATCCGGATATTCTGTGCAATAAATATATCAAATTCGACAGTTTCATGAAGTTTGCCCACGAGCAGGGCTTTGACACGGTCGCCACCGGTCACTATGCCAAAAACGGCCGGGAAAACGGCCGGGCAGTACTGCTGAAGGCGGATGATCGGAACAAGGACCAGTCCTATTTTCTGGCTGAGATCAGCCGTGACGTTCTTGACCATGTCGTGTTTCCGCTTGGCAGCATCGATAAAACGGAAGTCAGGAAGATCGCGGAAGAACTGGATCTTTCCATTGCCCATAAAAAAGATTCGACCGGTATCTGCTTTATTGGCGAGCGGCATTTCCGCGCGTTTTTGAGCAATTATCTGCCGATGAAACCCGGCCGTATCCTGAATATCGCGGACGGCAGAGAGGTCGGCCGCCATCAGGGTGTCATGTATTACACGATCGGCCAGCGCAAAGGCCTCGATATCGGCGGTATCGGTCCGTTCTTTGTCATCGGCAAGAATGTCGAGAAGAATGAACTGTATGTCACGGACGCCGCTCATGAAGAGTATCTTTACAGTGACAGCTGCCTCATTACCGGCGTCAACTGGCTGGCAGACAGAGAACTGCCGCTTTCCTGCGCGGCGAAATTCCGTTACCGCCAGCAGGATAATCCGGTCCGTATCGCAATGAATGACGACGGCACTCTGACGGCATCCTATCCGCAGACGATCCGCTCTGTGACACCGGGCCAGGAAGCCGTGATCTATGACGGTGACACCGTGATCTGCGGCGGCCAGATCGACAAAGTTTTCCGAAACGGCGAAGATCTTCAGGAAATGATCCTGAATCGGTTTATATGAATAGTATGGACGACAATCAGATCAGCTTAAATGGCAAATTCACTTATATTCTTTTCAGAAATGAAGAGAATTTTTATACTGTCGCCAAGTTCCGCATCAATGACGAAAGAGAAAAGGTGATCACCGTGACTGGGAGTCTGGCGGAAGTGAATATGGATCAGCTTTACAACATTCACGGATCCTATACCGAACATCCCCGCTACGGCATGCAGTTCCGTATCGATTCCTATGATAAGCCGCTTCCGAATGAACGTCAGGGAATCATCCGTTATCTTTCCGGTATTCAGTTCACCGGCATCGGCAAAAAGACCGCTGAGAAGATCGTCGCTTCGCTTGGCGAGGAATGCCTGGCCATGATCCGGGCTGATGACGCGGTGCTGTATACCGTACCGGGTCTTTCTGAAAAACAGATCCAGGCAATCAGGGAAGGCATTCATCAGAGTGACGACGGCATGGAGGAACTTGTGCGTTTTCTCAATGTCCATGGCATCGGCATGCGCAATCTGGTCAGACTGAACAAGGCATATGGAAAGGAAGCACTGAACAAACTGAAGGAGAACCCTTACCGGGTCATTCAGGAGTGTGACGGCTTTGGTTTTGCGACTGCTGACAAAATCGGCATGAGCCTTGGCATCAGTGCCGATGACGAAAGAAGACTTCTGGCCATGCTGGTGTCAGCCTGTTCCGATGCCTGTATGGCCAGCGGCAATTCCTATATCCGGCTGGAAGCACTGGAAGGATACTTCAGCCGGGTCAGTGAACATGTTGAATGTGATTTTGAAGAACTGCTGAACGAAGCTGTTTTCCAGGGACAGCTGATTCAGGAAGAAAACCGCATCTATCCGACTGTCCAGTATGACAGTGAACGGGAGGTTGCTTCTTTTCTGACGGCTTTTCCGTATGAGGAAATGGAACCGGCAGATGAAGACAGTCTGCAGGACAGCTTAGAGCAGCTGCAGGAAGATACCGGCATCGTTTATGACGAAAAACAGATCGAAGCGATCCGGACGTTCTTCGCAAATGATTTCACGATCATCACCGGCGGTCCCGGCACCGGCAAAACAACGATTATCAGAGCGATGGTGCATCTGCTCAGGAAAATGTATCCGGAAGGGGAAGTCGTTCTCTGCGCGCCGACCGGCCGGGCGGCCAAACGCCTTGCCCAGCTGAGCGAGACGGCTGCTTCCACGATTCATTCACTGCTGCAGTGGGATCTGGAAAGCAACACGTTCGGTAAGGACGACAAGGAACCGCTGAGTGGTGATTTCCTGATCATCGACGAGTTTTCCATGGTCGATGCTTTCCTGTTCAGCCATCTGCTCAAGGCATCGCATAACGTGCGCAAGATCTGCATCATCGGAGATGAAGACCAGCTGCCAAGCGTCGGTCCGGGCTGTGTGCTGCGTGATCTGATCGCATCGGAATGTTTCCCGCTGATCCGTCTGAACCGTATTTACCGCCAGCAGAACGGCAGCGGTGTCATAGCACTGGCTCATGACATCAACAGCGGTACATTGCAGGAATCCTATCCGCAGGACGTCGGTTTCTATGAATGCCGCCGTCAGGACATCCGCAGCGGCATCGTCAGCATCGTGCAGAACGCCGTGGACAAAGGATATTCCCTGGACGATGTACAGGTCCTTTCACCGATGTACAACGGTGTCGCCGGCATCGACGTGCTGAACAACATCCTGCAGGAAGTCTTCAATCCGCCGGAAGAAAACAAACGGCAGATCCGTGTCGGCTATACGACCTTCCGGGAAGGTGACAAGATCCTGCAGCTGAAGAACCAGCCGGATGACGATGTTTACAACGGTGATATCGGGGTTCTTGAAGAAATCATCGAAGCCCGTGAGTCAATTGATCACAAGACAGTCATCGTCGTGAACTTTCAGGGTGTCTTTGTCGAATACAACCAGGATAACTGGAACAATATCACGCTGGCATACTGTATCAGTGTTCATAAATCCCAGGGTGCCGAATATCCGATCGTCATCATGCCGTTTACCTATCAGATGTCAGTCATGCTGCAGCGGAAGCTGATCTATACCGGTGTGACGAGAGCACGCCGCTCCATCATTCTGCTGGGTGAACTTGGCGCTTTCCGCAAGGGTATCGCCATTCTCGAAAGACACCCGAGGGAAACCACTCTGAAGAAGAGAATCCTGGAATACCGCACGATGAAGGATCCCTTTGATCTGGAGGAAGAGGAATGAACAACAAAGAGTTTAAAGACCTGATCATGCAGATGAACGCGTTCCGTTGCATGGATGAACAGGAAAAGAAAGCGGACATACGCTATGCCATTCTGCTTGGTGTTCTGTTTCTGCTGCTGCCGATCCTCGGCGGAGTTCTCGCCGCAGTATTACAGAACAAACTAATCGGTGTGCTGATTGCGGTAAGCTCGATAGCAGCCGGTGTCTTTGTCGGTCTGCGAAAACGTCAGTCGATCTTTTCCGATTTCTGGTGTGTCAGTGAAGCCGAAATGAGCGTGCAGCTGATCAAAGAGCTTACACCGGAAGTGCTGGACATGCTGTATCAGGAGAAGGCTTTGTGCGCGGTAATGCCGCACAGCCGGGATTATCAGTATTTCCTCTATTGCTGGCTGATCAGCCGTGGCTTCTGGCAGAAAGATGAAAAGCATACGATCTACCTCGTCAATGGCAGGGAAGTGAATGATCATTTCCGGCTCAATATGGACGAAAAGGCGGAAGTGCTGTGCTTCCTGCTGGATCTCAGCAAGCTTGACGAAGTAAAGGAAGACCGTCTGAAGCGAGAGATGAGCATATTGAAGATCGGTTTCTTCCAGGACATGATCGAATATTTCAATCAAGAAAAAAAACAAGGTTCGAGATGAACCTTGTCTTTATTTGGAGAGCAGTGACTGATCGTCAGCGAATTCTTCACCGCTTGCGGCTTCGAATTTATGCATGAGGTCGTCGACGGTCAGTTTTTGTTTTTCTTCACCGCTGACATCCAGCAGGATGCGGCCTTCATACATCATGATCAGCCGGTTGCCGGTTGCGATGGCATCACGCATGTTGTGAGTTACCATCAGGGCTGTCAGGTGATCGCGTTCGACGATTTCCCTGGTCAGGCCGAGAACTTTCTTGGCTGTCTGCGGATCCAGGGCAGCCGTGTGTTCGTCCAGCAGCAGAAGCTTCGGTTTCTGGATGGAAGCCATCAGCAGTGTAAGCGCCTGTCTCTGACCGCCGGAGAGGAGTCCGACTTTCTGGGTGAGACGGTCTTCAAGACCAAGATTCAGAGTTTTCAGCTGTTCATGGTATTTTTCCCGTTCGGCTTTGGAAATATGCCATTTCAGTGTGCGCTTTTTGCCGCGTCTTGCTGCCAGGGCGAGATTCTCGTCGATCTGCATGGTCGGGGCAGTGCCCATCATCGGATCCTGGAAGACACGTCCGATCAGATGTGCCCGCTGGAAATCCGCCATACCGGTAACGTTTTCATCACCGATGATGATCGAACCTGTATCGACCGGCCATACACCGGCAATCGCGTTGAGAAGGGTGGATTTACCGGCGCCGTTGCCGCCGATGACAGTAATGAAGTCGCCTTCCTCCATGTGGAGGGTAATATCCCGCAGGGCAATCTTTTCATTGATCGTGCCGGGATTGAAGGTTTTGGAAATATGATCCACTTTCAGCATTTCGGACATATTACTTCACCTCCTGCGGTTTTACGGAATTCTTTCCGGCTTTGCGGAACGACGTCTTGGCGTGCTGCTGAAGATTCGGCACAGCCAGGAAGACAGCGACGATGATCGCTGTGAACAGTCTCAGCAGGTTGCTGTTGAGCTTCAGCCAGAGAACAATAACAACGACGAGATAATAGATAATGCCGCCGGCGACGACAAAGCTGAGTTTGCCGGCAAAGTTCAGATGCTTGCCAAGCAGGGCGTCACCGATGACTTCACCGATGATGACTGCGGCCAGACCGATAACGATGGCACCGCGGCCCATATTGATATCAGCGAAACCCTGATACTGCGCCATCAGACCGCCGGAGAATGCGACGATCGCATTGGAAACCGCCAGACCAAGGACTTTCATTACGTCGATGTTGATACCCTGTGCTTTGGACATTTCTGGATTGCAGCCGGTGGCACGCATCGAGGAACCGATTTCCGTTCCGAAGAACCAGTACATTAGAGCGATCAGGACTGCCGCGATCAAGAGACCTGTGATCAGCGCCATCGGAATATTACGGGAAGTGATCGCCATCTGATATTTGTCGACACTGATCGCCTTGTTGGCAGTAAAGCCCATGATGGCCAGGTTGACCGAATACAGTGCGAACTGGGTCAGAATACCGGACAGGATGGAAGGGATACCGAGTTTGGTATGCAGCAGGCCAGTGACTGTACCGGCGATCATACCGGCCAGGAAGGCAACCAGCATTGCCGCCCAGGGATTCCATCCGGCCAGCAGCAGCATGACTGTGACGGCGCCGCCGGTCGTGAATGTTCCGTCGACTGACAGGTCGGCTACGTCAAGAAGCCGGAATGTAATATACAGACCCAGAGCCATGATACCCCAGATGATGCCCTGAGCGATGCCAGATGGCATACTGCCCAGCAGGGTGCCGAAGTTCAGGTCCAGGTTAAATGCCAATGAAATGAGTGGATTCATATAGTCTCCTCCAGGATGTTGTCTTGAAGCTTTGATATGTTCGAGATTATATCACAGCTGCCTTCTACTTAGAAGTGAAAAAGGTGCTTTTGAAAGCACCTTTGAATTAACGCTGTTGTTATTCGATCGGTTCGTATCCGTCCGGAATATTGATGCCGAGAGCCTTGCAGCGTTCAACATCATATTTCTTGACCGGGTTCTGGAAGTATTCGATCGGCATATCTGAAATGCTTTCGCCTTTCAGAATACGGACAGCCATCTCACCGGTGGTTCTGCCGAGATCATAGTAGTTGATGGAAAGGGTGGCAATACCGCAACCTTTTGTGATGCCTTCTTCACCGCAGATGATCGGAATGCCGGCCGGCTGGGCCACATTGTTGATTGCTTCGGTGCAGGAAGCGGCTGTGTTGTCAGTCGGAATATACAGCGCGTCATTTTCGCTGACCGCCTGCTGGGTTACAGCAGCGACGTCGTTTGTATCAGTGAAACGGTATACGGTAACTGTTTTGCCTGCTTTTTCCAGTTCAGCCTTGACGACTTCTGCCTGGTAAACAGAGTTCGCTTCGGCGTTGCAGTAGAGAATGCCGATCTTCTTGGCATCCGGAAGCAGTTCACCGAACATGGCTGCCTGCTGATCAAGCGGTGCCAGATCGGATGTGCCGGAGATGTTGCCGCCGACGGTGCCGTTGAAATCGCTGAGATCAAGAGCTACACCGTATTCGGTGATCGACGTGCCGAGGATCGGGATTTCGTTTGTCGCGGAAGCAGCGGCCTGCAGGGCAGGTGTAGCGTTTGCCATGATCAGGTCAACTTTTTCGTTGACGAAGGTGCTGGCGATGGTGACACATGTCGTGGAGTCACCGGCAGCTTCCTGATAATGGATCTCGATACCGTCGCCGAATTCAGCTTCCAGTACTTCGCGGAAACCGCGGGTCGCTTCATCCAGAGCCGGATGAGCTACCAGCTGGACAATACCGACGGAAATCTTATCGGATTCTGGCTCGCCGGAAGGTTCTGTGCCAGCAGATCCACCGGTTGAGCATCCTGCCAGAGTGAGACACAGTATGGAGGCCAACAGGGAAGATTTGGTCTTTTTCATTTTTCTTTCCTCCTGAAAATAGAACAAATAGATTATATTTCATTCAATTTTCACAGTCAATGCGTCCCTTTTCATTATAGAATGAAAATGTTTTCATAAATTCGTTTTGTTCTTATCTATGCCATGTGTTATTATAGATAAGAAATTTATGACGGAGAGTAAGTAGGTCATTGGGAAACGTCAGAGAGAAGGCGGATGGTGCGAGCCTTTGTGGAAGAATGACTGAAGCTGTCTCCAGCAGAGCGCTTAATCAGCGACGCGAACCGGCGTTATGGGAAATTAAGGTGCACATTTTCATGTGAACCAGGATGGTACCGCGAGAGATCGTTCCTGGATATGAAAATGTTTTTTTATTGAATTAGGAGGATTTGTATTGCAATGAGATCAGACAGATGTTCCTCGACTTCTGGAAGACGAAAGGCTGCATGATCGAACCGGGTGCCAGTCTGATCCCGCATGATGATCCGACACTGCTCTGGATCAATGCCGGTGTATCGGCCCTGAAGAAGTATTTCGACGGCACGGAGAAACCGGCCTGCAACCGGATCGCCAATGCCCAGAAATCGATCCGTACCAACGATATTGAAAATGTCGGCAAAACAGCCAGACATCACACATTCTTTGAAATGCTCGGCAACTTCTCGATCGGCGACTATTTCAAGGAAGAAGCCATTACCTGGGCATGGGAATTCCTGACCAGTCCGGAATGGATCGGCTTTGACAGGGAAAAGCTCTATGTCACGGTTTATCCGGATGACGACGTTGCCATGCAGACGTGGATCAAGGTCGGCATGATTCCCGAACATATCCGCAAGACAGCCGACAACTTCTGGGAAATCGGCCGCGGCCCGGGCGGACCGGACACCGAACTGTTCTATGACCGCGGTGAAAAATATGATCCTCAGCACCTGGGTGAGAAGCTGTTCTTCGAAGACATTGAAAACGACCGTTATATCGAAGTCTGGAATATCGTCTTCTCGCAGTATGACTGCCGTCCGGGTGAAATCCCGCGCAGCGAATACAAGGAACTGCCTCAGAAGAACATCGATACCGGTATGGGTCTCGAGCGTCTGACCTGCCTGATCCAGGACGGTGAAACCAACTTTGACACCGATCTGTTCCTGCCGGTCATCCACGCAACCGAAAAGATGGCGGTTCACAGCTATGACGAACCGGAATACAAGATGGCGTACCGGGTCATCGCCGACCATATCAGAACCGTTACGTTTGCGATCGCTGACGGTGCCATGTTCGCCAATGCCGGCCGCGGCTATGTACTCAGACGTGTTCTGCGCCGGGCTGTTCGCTACGGCATCAAGCTTGGCATCAAAGGCGCCTTCATGTACAGACTGGTCAAGATCGTCGCTGACAACATGGAAGCCTACTATCCGTATCTGCAGGACAAGGTTTCCCTGATCGAACGGCTCGTCAAGACTGAGGAAGAGTCCTTCCACAAGACACTGGCTAATGGTGAGAACCTGCTCAATGACGCTCTGAAGTCACATGAGGACACAAAAGTCCTGCCGGGTGAAGTCGTCTTCAAGCTGTATGACACATACGGATTCCCGAAGGAACTGACGGTTGAAATCGCCGGTGACGCCGGTTATGAAGTTGATCTTGCCGGATTCGACAGGGAAATGGCTGCCCAGAGAAAACGCGCGCAGGATGCCCGCGGCGACCAGCCGTCAATGCACGGCCAGTCCGCTGACCTGATGGATTTCGTCGAAGAATCTGTCTTCACCGGCTATACCGATACCCACTGCAAGGGCAAGGTCATCGGCCTCTTCCGCAACGGCGTCAAAGTCGATGAACTGGAAGACGAGGGTGATGTCATCCTCGATCAGACATGTTTCTACGCGGAAAGCGGCGGCCAGTGCGCGGATACAGGTAAACTGTGGAGCGATACGTTCCGGGCGGATGTGACAGATGTCAGAAAAGCACCGCACCAGCAGCCGATGCATCATATTCAGAATGTCGAAGGCACTCTGAAAACCGGCGACATCATCGAAGGCGAATATGACCTGGCGGCCAGAACCCGCACCCGTGCGAACCATTCCTCCCTGCATCTTCTGCAGGCTGCCCTGAAACAGGTTCTGGGAAGCCATGTCGCCCAGGCCGGATCGTTCAACGGACCGGATTACGGACGTTTCGACTTTACCCATTACGAGAAGCCAACAGCTGAACAGCTGAAGGAAGTGGAGCGTATTGTCAACGAAAAGATCACCGCCGCGATTCCGGTCACGACGGATGTCATGAGTCTTGATGATGCCAAGAAGACAGGTGCGACCGCGCTGTTCGATGAGAAATACGGAGATACTGTCAGAGTTGTTTCGATGAGTGAATTCTCGAAGGAATTCTGCGGCGGCACCCATGTTTCCAACACGGCTGAACTCGGTTCCTTCAAGATTCTCTCCGAGGAATCCATCGGCTCCGGTATCCGCCGTATCACCAGCGTCACGAAGATGAAGTCTTACGACGAATTCAAAGCGGCCGAGAATTATCTGGAAGAAACAGCTGCCATGCTGAAGATGAATTCTTCTGTCGGTCTCAAGGAAAGGCTTGAACAGCTGATCAGTGAGAATGCAGCCCTGAAGAAGGAAGTCGCTCTGCAGCATGAGAAGGCAATGGCGATGGAAGCTCAGTCAATGGCATCCGGTGCTGAAACATACGGCGATGTCCAGGCGCTTATCCTCAAACTGAAGGACAAGGACAGCGGCTCTCTGAAGGCTTATGCGGAAAAACTGCGCAACGGTCTGAACAATGGCTTTGTCTTCATCTCCAATGAAGCAAACGGCAAAGTTACATTTGTCTGCGCATCATCCAAGGAAGCGATCGCCAAAGGACTGAAAGCCGGCGACATCGTCAAGAAGGCTGCCCAGATCACCGGCGGCAACGGCGGCGGCCGTCCCGATATGGCCCAGGCCGGCGGCCGTGATGCGAGCCGCATCGACGACGCTCTGCAGTCAGTCAGAGACACACTTGCTGCTCTGTAAGCTTAACAATCAAATAACTAAGCCGGTATGGAAAACTGTAATGCAGATGTCCATGCCGGTTTTTTTCCTGAAAAGATGCTATAATACGTTTTCTCTTGAACAGATGGAAAGTGATTGTTTTACATCCGTCTGATCAGGGTAAAAAAAGACCGAATCTTCAGGCGGAAAATATCCCGCACACTATGTATTTATTAAGTATTTTAGAGTAGAATATTAGGAAAGGTGGATAAGGCTATGAATGGTAGAAATTACGACATGACGGAAACAGTCAGCTTCAATTCCGAAGAAATTCGCCGTGAGAATATCCGCGAGGTTCTGAAACATGTTCAGACCGCTCTGGATGAAAGAGGGTACAATGCCATCAACCAGCTGGCAGGTTATCTGATTTCCAATGATCCGGCCTACATTTCCTCGCACAATAATGCCCGCAGCATTATTCAGTCCGTCGAACGGCACGAAATCATTGAGGAACTTGTCAGATTCTATCTTGAGGAACACAAATGACCCGTTATCTCGGGCTTGATCTGGGTTCAGTGACATGCGGTGTCAGTGAAAGCGACACCGGTTTCATTGCGAGAACGGTGGAAACCATCCGCTTCAAACCGGATGATTACAACGAGGCAATGGATAAGGTGCTTCTCATCATTGAACGGGAAAAACCGGATCTCATTGTCATGGGATATCCGCTTCTGCTGAACGATGACGAAGGCCCGAGAGCTCAGCTCTGCCGTGAATTCGGCGAAGAACTGGAAAAGGAATGCGGCATCCCGGTTGTTCTGCAGGATGAACGTTTTACCACCAAAGCGGCGGAATCGATTCTGCTTGAAGCAGACGTTTCCCGCAAGAAAAGAAAAAAGAAGATTGACCAGCTGGCGGCCGTGCAGATCCTGCAGACCTGGCTGGACTCTCATCCCAACCATGAAGGCGCGTAACGCCTTTTGTTATGAAAGCAGGTAAGCAATATGGAAGAAAAGAATACGCTCACCATAATCGATGATGAAGGAACGGAAAAGGAATTCGAGATTCTCTTCACTTTCGACTATGAAGTGACCAAGAAAAAATATGTGGTTGTACAGGATCTCAAAGACCCTGATGCGATCTACGGTTTCAGTTATACGGAAGACGGTGAACTGACGACATTGGAAGAAGATGAAGTCGAAATCATCGAGGAAGTGCTTGACGCATGGCAGAGTGAAAACGAAATTCATGCTGCAAGAATAGAAGCATAGGAAGGTAAAAAGTTATGAGTGAATATTACGATCGGCCAAGAAGCCATTTCTTACTGTATCTGCTGCTGTTCCTTCTGACATTTGCCGGTGTTTTCGGCTTCATGGCGTATAAGTACTACAACCGTTCGCTCGGTGCCATGCAGGAGAAGTCGGAAGCGGTGATCTTCAAGGTTGACAGCGACGCGACAGTCCGCGATGTCACAGCCAAGCTGGAAAGTGAAGGCCTGATTGCCGACTCACGTACAGCTTATATTTACGCCCGTCTGAACCATCTGACAGACCTCTATGCCGGTGAATACTTCCTGGACAAGAGCTGGGATGTCGATAAAATCCTGAAATATCTCGGTGATCCGCTCTCCGCCAATCAGGATGTCGTCATGGTTACCATCGTTGAAGGTGACTGGGCCAAGCATATTGCTGAAAAGATCAGCGCTGTCACGAATGTCTCCTATGATGATCTGATCGCTCTGTGGTCCAACCGCAGCTGGATCGAATCACAGAAGGAAAAGTATCCGTTCCTGACGGATGAGATGTTCCAGAACGGTGTCCGTATCTTCCTGGAAGGATATCTGGCTCCCGATACCTATCAGTTCATGAAGACGACGACTGCGGAAGAAATCACGACCCGGATCCTGGATCAGACACTCAAGATTTATAACCAGTATCAGGCCAAGTTCGCGGCCAGTGAACTGAGCACCCATCAGATCTATACGCTGGCCTCCATCGTTCAGTATGAAGGCGGCGGCACATCGATGGATGATATGAAAACGATCGCCGGCGTGTTCTACAACCGTATGCACACAGACATGCATCTGCAGTCGAGCGTCACCGTATGCTATGCCATCGATTATGACCGCAATGTCAACGACTGGCAGGACTGTGAAGTCAACGTCGAAGTGGAATCTCCGTATAACACATACAAATACGGCGGTCTGACACCTGGCCCGATCGAAAATGCCGGCGTGCTCGCGCTCGAAGCTGTCCTCGATCCGATTGAAACAGACTATATGTATTTCATGGCTGATATCTACGGCGGCACCGGCATCCATTATGCCGTGACCGAAGACGAGCATTACGCCAACGTGGCGAAGTATCTCGGCGAATGATCAGAAGCACCTGCGGCTATCTCAGAAAAGACGGCCAATGGCTGATGCTGCTGAGAAACCGGAAAGAAAATGATGTGAACAAAGGAAAGTGGATCGGCCCGGGCGGCAAATTCGAGGCAGGGGAAGACGCGGAAGCCTGTATGAAGCGTGAACTGATGGAAGAAACCGGCCTCATTGCTGACGAACTGAAATATGAAGGACTGATCTATTTCCGTTACCCGCATAAAGAAGAAGAGAAGATCTGGATCTACACCTGTGACGCATTTCACGGTGAACTGCAGCCATGCAGTGAGGGAACGCTTGCCTGGATCAGGGAAGAGGACATCCTTTCCCTGAATCTCTGGGAAGGTGACAGGATCTTTCTCAAGCATATTCTGCAGAAACAGACCGGCCCGTTCAGCTATGAACTGATCTACAACGCAGAAGACGAACTGGTATCCTTTCAAAACCTGGAGGCTTAAACCATGAGCAAACCTATCATTATCGGCATTGCCGGCGGCAGCGCGTCCGGCAAGACATCGATTTCCCGCAGACTGAAACAGCATTTTGAAAATGAGGGATCCGTCCTGATCATCCGCCAGGATGACTATTACAAAGATCAGTCAGACAAACCGATGGAAGAAAGAATCAAGACCAACTATGACCATCCGTTCGCCTTTGACAATGATCTGCTGCTTCAGCAGGTTCATGAACTGTCGGAAGGCCGGACAGTCGAAAAGCCGACCTATGATTATGTCCATCATACCCGCAGCGATGTCACGGAAACATGTTATCCGTGCGACGTGCTGATTCTGGAAGGACTGTTTGTTCTGGAAGACGAAAACATCCGTGATCTTCTCGATATCAAGATCTTCGTGGATACCGACGCGGACGTTCGGTTTATCCGTCGTCTGATCAGAGACGTCAACGAAAGAGGACGTTCGGTAGATTCCATCGTCTCCCAGTATCTGGATACTGTCAGACCGATGCATGAGCAGTTTATCGAACCGAGCAAACGCTATGCGGATGTCATCATACCGGAAGGCGGTCACAATGAAGTCGCGATCGATCTTCTGACCACCAAGATCTCCAGCATTATCCGCAAATAGTAAGTAACGTTAACCATCAGAGGGTAAACTCTGTAAGCAACACAAGGTTTACCTTTTTCTTTTCGTTAGAGGATTGACAAATTGCATATACTGCATTATTGTATGTAATGCAAAGAGGTAATGCATATGTCAGAAGAAAAAGTAATCATCGGAAAAGATACTGAATATCCATTGGAAGGAATTCTTTCCATACCAGGTGCGTATGAAGGGAAGCTTCCTGCCTGCGTGTTTGTCCATGGCTCCGGTCCCAGCAACAGGGATGAGAAAGCCGGCAAACTGACACCGTTCAAAGATCTGGCGGAAGGTCTCTGCGCCAGGGGTATTGCGTCACTGCGTTATGACAAACGGTCCTTTGTCCATGGCCGGAAAATGATAAAAGGATCCGGAACCATAACAATGGAAGAGGAAACGATACAGGACGCGATCATGGACGCTGATATTCTGAAGAATGATCCGCGTATCGATCCCGAGAGAGTCTTTGTCATCGGTCACAGTATGGGAGCGATGCTGAGCGGTAGAATTGATGCGGAAGGCGGTGATTTCCGAGGTCTGATCATGATGGCCGGTTCGCTGCATTCACTGGATGAAATCCTGCTGCGGCAGCTGCGGGAACAGCAGGAGACAGGCGGATTCCTGGCCAGACTGGTTCTCGGAAAAATGATTGGCAAATTTGAAAAGCAGTTTACCGCCATGAAAACAATGTCCGACGAAGAGGCGAAAAAGACCAAAATCGGCAATGGAGCCACTCTGTATTACTTTAAGGAGATGGCGGACCATCCGGCTGCCGATTATCTGCGTGACAATCCGAAACCGATGTTGATCATGCAGGGATCAGACGATCTGCAGGCGACACCGGCGTCGGATTACAAATCCTATCAGGATCTGCTGGGTGATCATGAAAACGTCACATTCCGTTTCTATGAAGGACTGAATCACTGTTTTGTTTCTTCGCTCTCAACCAATCCTGCCAAAGCAGGCAAAGAGTTCAGCAAAGAACGTCATATTCCGTCTCAGGTCATCGACGATATCGCTCAGTTCATTCGGGATAATTGAGTACCGCAGGTATTTGATTTTTCCTAGGGCAATGCTATAATAAGCGATGCAAAAAAAGGAGTATTGTAATATGTCTGATGAGAACAAGATTTATGTGACGGAAGACGGTTTGAAAAAGCTTCAGGATGAATACCATCATCTCGTGCATGTTGTCCGTGAGGAAGTAAAGAGCGAACTGAAGGAAGCCAGATCACTTGGTGACCTTTCCGAAAACGCTGACTATGACGCAGCCCGTGACAAGCAGTCCCAGGTTGAATCACGCATCGTCGAACTGGAAAACATGCTGCAGCACTATGTGCTGATCGATACAAAGCACGTTTCCAAGAAGATCGTTCGTATCGGTTCCACAGTCACACTGGAATTCCTCGATACAAAAGAAGAAGCAACCTATACAATCGTCGGTTCGACCGAAGCTGATCCGCTGAACGGCAAGCTTTCCAATGAAACACCGCTGGCACTTGCTATTCTTGATTCCAAAGTAGGCCAGACGGTCAACGTCAATGTCGCAAATCCGTATCAGGTCATCATTGTAGATATCAAATAAACGGGAAACCGGAATTCAGACACTATAAGACAGGTAGGAGGTTCTGTATGAAACTGCTGCTTGTCTTTTTGTTTTTCTTCCTGATGTACGCGGCGGTATCGATGGATCCGGTAGCGCTGAAGGATTCTTCCGACGACTATATCACGGTCACGGTGGAAGGGGCTGTTGACGATGAAAAAACCCTGCAGCTGAACCGCTATGCAACCTTGCAGGATGCACTGGATGAAGTGGAACTGCAGAGTGATGCGGATCTGAACACATTAAATCCGCAGATGGTACTGAAGGACAAAGACTGCATTGTCATTCCGGAAAAAAGTGAAGTCAGAAGAGTTTCCATCAATACAGCAACGGCGGAGGAACTGGTTCAGCTGCCCGGTATCGGACCTTCAACGGCGGAAAAAATCATCCTCTATCGCGAGGAGAACGGACTCTATCAGAGTCTGGAAGACCTGATGCGTGTCAAAGGTATCGGACCGGCTAAATTCGAAAAGATCAAAGATCTGATCACCTTATGAGACTGATCCGGGAAAATGCCTATTTCCTGATGTTCGCTGCAGTGCTTGCCTCACTTCTGTACGGCCGGCCATGGCTGTCGTTGCTGTTTGGAGGGATTCTGCTGTGGATGCGCAGCCGTGATATCAGGATCTTTATTCTGCTGCCGTTATTGCTTGCCTACAGCTGGCCGCGATATGATATGAAACTTCCTGAGATGGAAGAAGGAAGGATCATTGAAGTCCATGAAAGATATGCCATTGTAAAAGGAAGTAATGCCAAGGTTCTTGTCTATGCCGAAGAGCCGCTTCCCATGGATGCAGAAGTTGCCTTCTCGTTTGTGCATTATACAAAGATCACATCGATGGAAGGCTTCTACGCATTTGATTTCGCCGCGCATATGCGCCGTCAGGGAGTCTTTTACAGCTGTGATGAAAACATGATCGTGATCAAAGAAGAAGGGCATACCCCGCGGGCTTTCCTGCAGCGTTATATCGAAAAGACATTTGAGGATGAAAACAAGGTCTTTCTGCGCCGTCTTCTGCTGAACATTTCAAGTAAGGAATACGCAGATTCGTTTCTTTTCCAGCAGGGTTTCTCCGCCGTCGGTTTTCTTCTGCTGTGTGAAAGCTTACTTCGTTTCTTCTTCCGGGAAGGAAATGAGAAGAAGTTATCTTTCCTGCTTGCGCTGGTTCTTTGTCTTTTTTATCACGCGCCGTTTTCTCTTTTGCAACATACCCTGATCCGTTTTCTGAGACTTCTGAATCTGAAACGGAGGGAACAGGTGATCATTACAGTGATGGTTGTTCTGCTGATCCGTCCGCAGGATGCCGTCACAGCCGCATTCCTGATTCCGTTTCTATTCCGTATTTCATCATTGACGGAAAATGTCAGCAGCTGGCTCAGAATGAGCATTCTGATGCTGTATCAGAGTTTTACTTATCAGAAGATGAATCTGCTGGATTCGATGCTGTTTCCGTTCTTTATCCGGATCAGCGGCTTCTGCTATCTGCTGGCTTTGTTTCAATTATGTATCCCTGGCTTTGATCTGCATGGACTGTTTCAGGCATTGGATCATCTGCTGTTTCTGAAAGAGCAGGGGACGATGTATGGTTCATGTATGGGTATTGGTATGATTGCCTATCTTCTGCTTTTGATTGGCAACGGCATTCAACCCAAGAAGCAATTGCGCATCTTTCTGCTGACCGTTCTGTTTCAGCTGACCGGCCTGTTTCATCCCTGTGCCGAGATCAGTTTTATCAATGTCGGACAGGGTGACAGTATTCTGATCCGTGAACCGTTCGGTCAGATGAATATGCTGGTGGATACCGGCAAACCTCAGATGCAGGAACGTCTGTATTCATTTCTGCATGGCAAAGGCATCCGCCATCTTTCCACATTGCTGATCACCCATGCTGATGATGACCATTCCGGCAATCAGGAAGCTGTGACAAATGATTTCGCACCGGATCAGATCATTACCGCACATCAGGAATCCTTCCGCAGCGGCCGGATGCAGTTCTATGATCTGAATCAGATCAGAAATGAAGATGAGAATCAGTCCTCCATCGTTCTGTATTTCCGACTCAACGGTCTTGATATCATTCTGCCGGCTGATGCGGATCAGGTTACTGAAGAAAGCATTGTGCATCAATACGGTGATCTGTCATGCGATATTCTGAAACTGAGCCACCATGGTTCGGAAAGCGGATCATGCGATACGTTTCTGAATGCCCTGAAACCGGATCTTGCCATCATATCCAGCGGAGCCTTTTCCATATACCATCATCCTTCGCCGGAAACCATCCGCCGTCTGGAAAGAAGACACATTCCCTGGCTGGATACGAAAGACGAAGGGGATATAACGATCCTGTGTCTGCCCATGGTCAATTTGCTCGTTACCTCACATGGGAAAATTGCTATAATGATTCCGTGATGAACGTTTATATACTTTCCGGAAAAGATATCTACCGAGTAGAAGAGAATCTGCGTCATATTCTGAGCAATCACGGAATAGACAAGGAACATACTTCTGTTTTTGACGCGTCTGATAAGAAAGGATTCCGTTTCGATCTGGCCATCATGGAATGTGACAGTTATTCACTGTTTGATGAAAGCGCCAAGGCCGTGATCATCCGTAATCCTTTTTTTCTGAATGCCGCCAAGGCATCCGAAACAAGTGCCAAGAAGAAAACAGACAAGGATGCGGAAATGCGTATCTCCATTCTCGAACAGTATCTGAAGAAACCCAGCCCGACATCGGTGCTGATCTTCTGCTGCATCGGCTTTGAAGCAGATAGCCGCCGCAAGGAATATAAACTTCTGCAGAAACATTCCGCCCAGATCATCCGTCTGCAGAAAATGAAGAAATGGGAATTCGAAAACTATACCGACAAGCAGCTTTCCCTGCATCAGCTGCGCCTGAGCAGAGACGCCCGCAATGAACTTCTCAGCCGGGTGGATACCGACACATTGCTGCTGCATAACGCCATTGACAAGATGGTTTTGTACGGACAGAAAAATCTTGATCTCAATGACATCCAGCATCTTGTATCCCTGAATCCGGAAACCAATGTCTTCCAGATGTCCAATGCGTTTATCCGCGGTGATTTCGCGGAAGTGATCAGAGCCAGAGATGAAATGCTGGCGAATAATTATGACTATCCGTCACTGATCATGATGCTGGCCGGCCGGCTCAGGGCTTATTACAACTACAAACTGCTGTATGAAAGAGGACTGTCCGTCCCGGAAATCGCCGTCCGTCTGCATGCCAATGAATATGCCGTGAAGATATCCATTGAGACAGCTGATCGGATCCGCAGCAGGGATCTGCTGAACTGGCTGGACGAACTTGCCGAGCTGGATCAGAATATCAAAGCCGGCAAAGCAGAACCGGGCAATGGCTTTGAAATGTTTTTGTTAAGGAATGGAAAACGATAATGCAGGGAATCAGAGAATTATATAAAATGGGCCGCGGCCCGAGCAGTTCACATACACTGGCACCGGAGAGGGCATGCCGTCTGTTCACGGAAGTCTTCGGCGCTTTTCCATATTACCGGGCTGAATTGTTCGGCTCGCTTTCCCTGACCGGCAAAGGCCATCATACCGATACGGTCATAAAGGAGACTCTGCCGGGTGAATGCGAAGTCGTCTTTTCACTTGACTGGGACGAATCATTCCCGAACGGCTTTTATCTGCAGGCTTTTGATGAGAATCATCAGGAAGTGCACCGCTGGACTGTGTTTTCTGTTGGCGGCGGTACGATCGAGATCAAGGAATATCCGCTTTCCATCCAGGATGAGATTTACGACGAAAAGAGTTTCACGGAGATCAAGGAATTGCTGCGCAGAGAAAATATCACCGTACTCGATTATCTGTACAGCCATGAACCTGGTCTGAAGGATTATCTGCTGGAAATGCTTGCCGGCATGGCTGCCTGTGTTGAAAACGGACTTAAAAATGAAGGCGTTCTGCCTGGCAGTCTCAATATGCAGAGAAGTGCCGCCAAACTGTATCATGAATCACTGGATATTTCAGTGGCGGAACGTAAGGAACTCAGACTGATGGCTTATGCCCATGCGGCCGGTGAGGAAAACGCGGCAGGTCATGCCTGCATCACGGCTCCGACACTGGGCGCCTGCGGTGTCATGAGCGCTTTGATGTATTACTGTCTGCGTGACCTTTCGGTTGAAAAAGAGAGGCTGGCGGATGCATTGGCAGTTGGCGGTCTGTTCGGCAATCTGATCAAACAGAATGCGACCATTTCCGGTGCTGTCGGCGGCTGTCAGGCGGAAGTCGGTGCGGCTGTTTCCATGGCGGCAGCAGCTTATGCGTTTTTGATGAATCTGAATATCGATCAGGTCGAATACGCGGCAGAGATCGGCATGGAGCACCATCTGGGACTGACCTGTGATCCGGTCATGGGCTATGTCATGATTCCCTGTATCGAAAGAAACGCGGTCGGTGTACTCAGAGCCATCGATGCGGCTGTTCTGGCCAAATACATGAGCCGTGTCAGAGGTCATCTGGTATCGTTTGACATGGTTGTTGAAACGATGAACGAAACCGGCAAGCAGATTCCGATCGAACTGAAGGAAACCGCGGAAGGCGGTCTGGCAAGGGAGTTCATGAATGGACACTGAACGGGTATTTCATACCTTCGGACCGGTCTATGACAGTGAGTCCAGGATCCTGATCCTCGGTTCATTTCCATCCGTTGTTTCCCGCCGGATGAATTTCTATTATGCCAATCCCGGCAACCGTTTCTGGCGGCTGCTGGCTGATCTGTTTGGCGAGGAAATCAACGACCGGAAACAGTTCTGTCTGGATCATCATATCGCTTTGTGGGATGTCATCGCTTCCTGCCGTATACATGGTTCCAGCGATGCCAGTATCACCGATGTCAAAGTCAATGACATCCAGAGCATTGTCGATCAGTCCCGTATCAAAACTGTATTCACGACCGGCAAAAAAGCGGCTGATCTCTATGAAAAACTGATCAGCTGCGATGCGGAACATATCGCACTGCCGAGCACCTCAGGAGCCAATGCGGCCATGTCTTTTGCCATGCTGAGAGATAAATATCACATTATTGTGGAGAAACTTTATGAAGAAAACTGAACTTCTGGCTCCGGCCGGAAATATGGATGCCCTGAAAGCTGCCGTGGCGGCAGGCTGTGATGCTGTGTATCTCGGTCTGCAGATTTTTTCAGCCCGTGCGTTTGCCGGCAATTTCAGTCATGAAGAACTGCAGGAGGCAGTCCGTTACTGCCATATCCGCGGTGTCCGTGTATATGTGACAGTCAATACAATGCTGTTTGAAACGGAAATCGAAAATGCCAAAAAGGAGATCGATTTCCTGTATAGGATCGACGTCGACGCATTGCTGATCCAGGATCTCGGACTTTTCCATTACGTCAGAACCTGCTATCCGGATTTCGATGTCCACTGCAGTACCCAGATGCATATCCATAATCTGGCTGGTGTCCGTTTCATGCAGGAAGAAGGTGCCGCCCGGGCGGTCATTGCCCGTGAGACACCGCTTGAACTGATCAGGGAAATCTGTGCGACCGGTATGGAAGTCGAGGCTTTTGTCTACGGTGCCATCTGCATCAGCTACAGCGGTCAGTGCCTGATGAGTTCTTCTGTCAAAAACCGTTCCGCCAACCGCGGCATGTGCGCTCAGTGCTGCCGTCTGAAATACTATCCTGACAGTGGTTCCTTTTCGGAAGGAGAATATATTCTTTCACCGAAAGACCTCAATGTCATCAATGAACTGCCGCAGCTTTTGGATACCGGCGTATGCAGTCTGAAAATCGAGGGCCGCATGAAACGTCCGGAATATGTCTATATCGTGACCCGAACCTTCCGCGAGGCCATCGATGCCTACTATGAAGGAAGACCTTACAAGGTATCTGCCCAAAGGATGAAGGATCTGATGCTGATGTTCAACCGCGGTTTCAGCAAAGGTCATCTTTTCCATGCGAGCACGGAAGAGAGAATGAGTCATTACCGGCCCAATCATGTCGGTGTCAATATCGGCACCGTTCTGCAGTATAAGGACGGCCAGGTACAGGTCAAACTGACTGACACGCTTTATCAGCATGACGGTCTGCGCATCCTCAACGAACCGCATGATACCGGTCTGACAGCGGTCAAGATCACCATGAACGGCAAGCTTGTGGCAAAGGCAGAGAAAGGTGATGTCGTCTGGCTGGAATGCACGGCGAAACCGAAACCGCGCAAAGGACAGAAACTGCAGAAGACAACAGATGCCGTACTGCTTGAAAAGATCCGCAGACAGATCGGCACGGTGCGTCAGAGTCCGGTCCGTTTGACATATACCGCCAGGATCAATCGTCCGTTTGCTGTGCAGGTGGAAGATGACAGAGGCAACTCTGTCTGGTACGAAAGCAGTTTTATTACCCAGAAAGCGAAGAACGCGCCGTTACGCAGTGAGCGCATTGCCGAAGCGCTGAAAAAGACCGGTGAAGAGCCGTATGAAGTGATTTCAGTGGAAGGTGAGATGGATGACATCTTCCTGCCGGTATCTGTGCTCAATGAAGCAAGAAGAGCCGTGCTGCAGCAGCTTTCCGATATCCGGGCCATCCTGCATGGTGACCGCAGTGAACCGCTGCCGTATCAGGTATCACTCAGTGAACCGGAAGTCAGAACCAGACAGCTGCTTGTTTCTGAGCGGGATATGGATATTCCTGAAGATCCGCGCTGGACAGTCGCTGATGAAACAGCGGTCGTCGATGAGAATCTTGCTGACGGCTGTCAGAAAGAAAACATGGTCCTTTCCGAAATCGGCGATCTGTATCAGATCAAGGAAGGCTGTATCGGCGGCATGACACTGAACATTGCCAATTCCTACAGCATTGCCTATGCGATGAAGAAGGGACTGACTTCAGTGATTCTGTCATCGGAAATGAACAACGATCAGATCCGCATGACACTGGAAGCATTCGAAAAACGGTATGGTTTTGTACCGAAGGTTTATCGGCTTGTCTATGGCCGCAGAGTATTAATGTATATAAAAGATCATTTCCGGAAAGACACATCACTGAATGCTATTAATGATTTGCATGGAAATAATTACAAAGTGGTTTATAATAGTAAGCAAGCTGAGATTCTGGAGCCTCAGGCATACGTCAGCAGTAATCCATACTGCTGGGGAAGCTATCTGATTCCGGACGCATCAGCTGACTATAAGGAGATAGTGGAGGAAGCATATGAAGAAATTCATGGAAGAATTTAAAGCGTTCGCTTTAAAGGGCAATGTCATGGATATGGCAATCGGTGTCATTATTGCCGGTGCCTTCTCGAACATTGTCACAGCACTGACAGAGAACATCATCAACCCGATCATCGGTCTCTTATTCCAGATGGATCTGAGTCAGGTCGTTATTCACATGGGCTCTGTTGATCTTGGTATCGGTAATTTCATTTCCGCCATCATTAACTTCATCATCCTGGCATTCGTACTGTTCACGATCGTCAAGGCTGTTAACAAGATGATGGCTATGGCTGAGAAACCGAAGGAAGAAGAACCGGCACCGGCACCTGAGAAGAGTGATGAACTCAAGGCTCTGGAAGAAATCGTTGAACTTCTGAAGAACAAATAATCACTGATCAATAAAAAGGGGTGTAAGACAGCGGAAACAGATGATTCCGCTGTCTTTTTTGTCTTTCCGGAAGACAGGCAGTGATACTGAATCAGAATCGCAACGAATGATGAACAATGATACGGTTTTGGGGTCAAATCTACAGATGTCTTTTCTTTATTTAAAAGTCCTAATTTGCACTGCGTTGGTAAAAAGAGATATCTAACGTATAATTAATTCGTTCTTGGAAAGGGAACACCTAGGAGCCTTTCAGGAATGAA
>CADBEA010000008.1 GCA_902793635.1 uncultured Erysipelotrichaceae bacterium
GATGTGATTTCATGAAGTATGCTGACACCGTCGAAAAGGTGATGTTGCTACTTAAAGAAAAGGAGGTGTGTTTAAGCAGCAGAAAGTCACATAAGGACTGTTATGAATCTCTTGGATTGTATCTCGACCAAAATAGCATCGAGTATACGTCCAAAACGCGAGATGAATGGTTTTCTGAAATCAAGAAAAACCTTCCTTCACAGCGATGTGCCATATGGATCCGGTATGTATATCAGTTAGAGGAAATGGATTCTTCAGGAACAGTATCTGACCGCAGACTATATTTAAATCAATCGATCTACGATAAACTTTCAGTTTCATGGAGAGCTGATCTTGATTTCTATCTTGAAGACTGTTGTAAACGTTATACAAAACGCACATTAGAATTAACACGTACCTATTGTTCCGAAGGGTTACTCATCTTTGAAGAAATGGGAGTTGTTAATGTATCAGATATCTCATACGAGGTGGTGCTGAAACTCGTAAACACAAAAATGTATCAATCAGATGAAACCAGAAGTGCAATCCTTAATTACACGGCCAGGATGATACAGTTCTATGAAAAGATTGGTAAATGCACAAAGCCATGCAGTCTTCTCCTTAACAGCCAGATTTTTCCTCATATCGGTTTGACTGATACATTTTGTTCAGAAAATAAGACAGCTTTACACAAAACGACAGATGTTATTATGTCAGCCGAAGACTTCAAAGGAAAGATTGAGCCTTTTATCAAATGCCTGCAAGCCCATGGATATATCGGTACTACATTGAAACTGGCAAAACATGCACTAACAGCTTATTATCTGTTTCTGGATATACATGATCTCGGTTATCATCCAGACATCGTTTGGATATGGTTCTCTGAGGTAAAAAATAAACTGGGAACTTCATGGCTTCACTGGAGAAGAGTTCTGAGCTTTTGCAATGAATACCTTCTTAACGGCGATATCCACCCGGAGGGAAAATATAAATACGTTCCAACCATATATGATGAACTCCCCGAATGGTGCAAAGAAGCCGTCGCAGGTCTTTTAGAACAGAAAAAGCGTGAATATCGAGAAAGCGGTACACTTAACTCTTATCGATGTTCCTGTGCAAGCTTTTGTCTGTTTTTGATTGAACATGGATATGACAGTTTCAAACATCTTTCTCCGGAGATAATCAAAGAATTCTCCATTCAGGATGAGCATTCCACATTTAAAGGTCGTGCTACCCGCTTTGTAATTGTAAGAGCCTTCCTACGCTATCTTGATGAACATCGATATACAGAAAGACATGGTCTGGAGCAATGCCTTATATCAGGAAGCGCACCCGCAGATAAGATCATTGATGTTTTGTCCGATGAACAGATTCAGAGGATCCGGGAGTACCGACTGACCCATAATGCTCCTGTAGAACTTCGCGACATTGCCATTGTTTTGCTTGGACTAAAAACAGGACTGAGGGCCTATGATATACTGGCACTCCGTTTTCAGGATATTGACTGGAAAAAACGCCAGATTTCAATCATCATGAAAAAAACCAAAACACAGCTCACACTTCCGATGCCTGTTGAAGTGGGAAATGCTATATATTCGTACCTGAAATACGGCAGACCTGACTACATCGCCTTCAATTACTACCGCACCCTGTGCGCGTCCTATCTGCCGGCTGATGAGGAACATCCGATCGGCATGCGTGTCTACCGCGGCAATGAAGTCGACTTCGATCAGTACGGATACTGCCGTGATGAGCGAAACAACAATCTGGCAGCCAGTGAATACGGCGCCCAGATCGATCCGATGGGTTTGCGCATTGTTCTCAATGACTACTGGGGCCGCTACCATCTGCCGATGATCATTACCGAAAACGGTCTCGGCATGGCTGATACGCTGACCGAGGACGGCCGCGTCCATGACGACTACCGCATCGACTATCTGCGGGAACACGTCAAGGCCTGCGCGCTGGCCATCGAAGACGGTGTTGATCTGATCGGTTATTCGCCATGGTCCTTCGAAGACCTGCTGTCGTCCCACCAGGGCTTCCGCAAACGCTACGGCTTCGTCTATATCAACCGTGAGGACATGGATCTCAAGGATCTGCAGCGCATCAAAAAAGACAGTTACTACTGGTATCAGAAAGTCATCGCCACCAACGGCAGAGAACTCTGACAAAAAAACAGGCCGCTCCTTTTCCGAAAAGAGGCGGCTTTTGTTATACGCTGCGGGCATAACGTGATATTCCGAACAACTATTTGTGAATACAGTGAAAAAGGGGTATTTTTAAACTATAAAAAGCAGAAGGAGGACAGCAGTATGAGGTACAGAACCAACCGGCGGACCGGTGATGTGATCAGTGAAATCGGCATCGGCTCTTCGTATATGTATGAAGCAGGACGCAAAGAAGCCGTAAAAGCGCTGCGGCGGGCATATGACGGCGGCATCAACTATTTTGATCTGGCGGCCGGCCACGGTGACTCCTTTCCGATCTATGGCGAAGCCCTGCATGAGGTCAGAGAAAACATCTTTTATCAGATTCATTTCGGCGCCGACTATACATCAGGTGAATACGGCTGGTCACTGGATCTGGATACCGTTAAAAAGTCCGTTGAAAAAATGCTGAAGGAACTGCGTACCGACTATATCGATTACGGATTCATTCACTGTCAGGATGAACTGTCCGACTGGGAAACCTATAAGAAAAACGGCATCTACGACTATATTCTGCAGCTGAAGAAAGAAGGAAAGGTCAGACACATCGGTCTGTCCTCTCATACACCCGACGTCATTATGAAGATCCTTGATGAAGCGGAAGTGGACATGCTGATGTTCTCCGTCAATCCGGCTTATGACTATGGCGAAGGCACCTATGCCAATGGCACGGTCGAAGAACGCAACGCCGTCTATCAGCGCTGTGAGAAAGAGGGCATCGGCATCTCTGTCATGAAGCCGTTCTCCGGCGGTCAGCTGCTGGACGCTTCGCTCTCGCCGTTCAGACAGCCGCTGAGCATTTATCAGTGCCTGAAGTACATCCTCGACAAACCGGGTGTACTCGTCGCTCTGCCTGGTGCCAAGAGTGTCAAAGAAGTGGAAGCGCTGCTGGCCTATGAAGAGAAGAGTGAAGAGGAAACGGACTATTCCGTGATTGCTTCCTTCGCACCGCCGCAGGCAGCCGGCAAATGCGTCTACTGCGGCCATTGCAAACCATGTCCGATGGGCATCGATATCGGCCTGGTCAACAAATACTACGATCTCGCCAAAGCCGGTGATGCGATGGCGGTGGAACATTACCGGACGCTTGCTGTCAATGCGTCTGACTGCATCGGCTGCGGCCATTGCGACAGCCGCTGTCCGTTCAGTGTGAAGCAGAGTGAACGTATGCAGACGATCCGGGCATACATGGAGGAATGGAAATGAAAAAAACAGCAGCAGTTTTCCTTTCGCTGCTATTGCTGCTGAGCGGCTGTCAGGCCAGTGAAGCAGTACATGATCAGACCAACGGCACCACAGACGAAGAAACAG
The DNA here is from genome assembly GCA_902793635.1 of uncultured Erysipelotrichaceae bacterium. GTDB lineage: Bacteria > Bacillota_I > Bacilli_A > Erysipelotrichales > Erysipelotrichaceae > Bulleidia. Next base: position 3,501 of record CADBEA010000008.1, read on the forward strand.
CACAGCCTTCAGAAACAGAGGAGAACAAAGAAATGAGAATGAAGATCGGCAGCACGGAAGTGCAGGTAACATGGGAAGAAAACGAAGCGGTCGATGCACTGCGGGAAATCGTGAAGGAAGCACCGCTTACCGTATCGATGACAATGTACGGCGGCTTTGAACAGGTCGGTCCGCTCGGTGTCACACTGCCCAGCAACGACGTTGACACAGTGACTGATGCCGGCGACATCGTTCTTTACAACAGCAACATGATGGTCGTCTTCTACGGCACCAACTCCTGGCCGTATACCAGACTTGGTCATGTCGCTGATAAATCCGCGGCGGAAATGAGCGAGCTGCTCAGCAACGGTGACGTGCAGATCACCCTGTCATTCGAGTGAGGTAAAAAGATGAAGATACTTGTCCTCAACGGCAGTCCCCATCTGAACGGAGCGACGTCCGACATGGTCGCCGCTTTCGCGAAAGGGGCGCAGGAAGCTGGTCACGAAGTTGTATGCATGAACGTTGCCCATATGCAGGTACGCGGCTGTATGGCATGTGAATACTGCCGGGAAAAGGAAAAGGGTGTCTGCGTGCAGAAAGATGACATGCAGAAGATCTATCCGGAGATTCTCTCTTCCGACATGATCGTCTTCGCTTCACCGATCTACTACTTCACACTCTCCGCTCAGCTGCAGGCGGTCATTCACCGCACCTATTCGGTGGACATTCCGGCCAATGTGAAGAAGGTTGCCCTGATCATGAGCTCCGGCAGTAAATTCGTTTACGGTGCGGCCATCACCGAATACTTCCAGTCGATCGTCGAATACTGGAATGTTGAAAATGCAGGTATCTTTACCGCCAACGGTGAAGAGAATAAATCGGAAAAGAAACGGCAGGAGCTGTATGAGTTCGGCCGCTCATTGAAAGGATGAAAACAGTTATGGACAAGAATAACGTATCACCATTCCCGCTCGGCGGAGAGAACCCTGTGAAACAGTATTTTTCCGGTGAATGCTGGCTTGCTTCACTGACTTCTGCGGATGCGCAGACCGATATCGCCAATGTCACTTTCGAACCGGGCTGCCGCAACAACTGGCACGTGCATCATGGCAGTCAGCAGATCCTCGTCTGTGTGGGCGGCGAAGGCTGGTATCAGGAATGGGGAAGGGAACCGGTGAAGATGAAGCCGGGCGATGTCATTGAAATTCCCCTCGATGTCAAGCACTGGCATGGGGCAACAAAGGATTCCTGGTTCGCCCATCTCTCCATCATTTCACGTCTGGCGGAAGGTTCGCACGAGTGGCTTGAACCGGTCGATGACGAACACTACGAATCTCTCTGAATACAGACAAGAACCGGTTTATGAACCGGTTTTTCAATGTTAGAATTATGCTCATGAAACAGGCAAGAACATTCCCGTATATCCGGGTTACGAAAAAACAGGAAAACCGCATTAAGAACGGCCATCCGTGGGTCTATGCGGACGAGATCACGGAACAGACGGAAACGATTGAAAACGGTGCGTTCACTGACGTCTTCGGACAGAAGGGAAACTATCTCGGCACCGGCTTTTACAGCGAACTCTCCAAGATCAGAGTGCGCATCCTCGGCGCCAATGCCAACGAGAAATATGACGATGCTTTCTTTGCCAGAAAGGTCCGCTACGCGATTCAGTACCGGCTTGACGTGATGAAGGACGATTTCAGCGCCTGCCGTATCATTCACGGTGAGGCGGACGGTCTGCCGGGTCTGACCGTGGACCGCTACGAAAACGTTCTGGTCAGTGAAATCGCCAGCTACGGCATGGAACAGCACAAGGATGTCATCTACCGTGAACTGCGGAAACAGTTCGCCGAACTGGGCGTCACGATCGCCGGCATTTATGAACGCAACGAAGATGATCTGCGTGCCAAGGAAGGCCTGATGCAGTACAAGGGCTGGTATGGCGAAGAACATCCGGAAAGCTGTGTTGTCAGTATCACGGAAAACGGCATCCGTTATGATGTGGACGTGGAGAACGGCCAGAAGACCGGCTTCTTTCTCGATCAGAAATACAACCGTCTGGCGGTGCGCCGCATCGCTGAAGGAAAAAAGGTACTGGACTGCTGCACACATACCGGTTCGTTCGCCTTCAATGCAGCCAAAGGCAACGCCGCGTCCGTCACGGCAATGGACATCTCGGAAACAGCCCTGCAGATGGCTGCCCGCAACGCGGCTGAAAACGGACTCGATATTACCTTCCGGCAGGGTGACGTTTTCACAGTGCTGAAAGACCTGCGCCGTGCGCATGCTGATTTTGACTTTATTATTCTTGATCCGCCCGCCTTCACAAAAAGCCGCCGGACCTTCCATAATGCCTACGGCGGCTACCGGGAGATCAACGCCGATGCGATGAAGCTGCTGCCGCGCGGCGGCTACCTTGCCACCAATTCATGTTCCCACTTCATGCCGAAGGAGGAATTCATGAAAATGCTGCAGGACGCATCGCATGATGCCGGTGTGTCTCTGCGTCTTGTCGAGGTCAGGGGAGCGTCCTTTGACCATCCGGTCATGCCGGCCGTTCCGGAGACCGAATACCTGAAATTCGTCCTGCTGCAGATCGTCTGAAAGACAGAAAAATAACATTATTTCACATCTTTCAGCGCTTAAAAAACACCTCTCGGAAATGGTATAATATATCTACCAAAAGAGGTGGCTTGAAATGTATAAGGTGAATGATATTGTCGTCTACCGACGGGATGTCTGCAAGATCATTGGCAAGCACCGCAGTGATTTTACAGGAGAACAGTGTTACATCCTTGTTCCTTATGAGAAGCAGGACGGCTCAGTGAAAATGCAGGTGCCTGTTTCCAATCGGGGCGGACATCTGCGAAACCTGATTACCAGAGATGAAATCGACAGCCTGATTGCGGAGGCACCGGATATTCAGCAGCTCGAAAACAAACCGGCCAATATGAAAAGCCAGTATGCCTCACTGCTGAAAACAGACAGTCTGACTGACCTGATCTGCATTATTAAAACATCCTACAACCGCAACCGGCTGCGGCGTGAGCAGAATAAAAAGATGGCTTCCGTGGATGATGAATATCTTCAGAAAGCGGAAAGGTATCTGTATGCCGAAATCGCCGTCGCTCTGGGACTGAGTTATGATGAGTCCAAGGAATTCTTCGAAAACGAAGTGAAGAAGATATCCGGACAGTAAAAAAGGGAAGAATCATGAATTCTTCACTTTTTCTTTGTTCTGTCGGTTTTATGGTTTATGATACTTCTATGTGTGATGGAGGTAATGCATGGTAAGTTCGGATCTGTATTTCTTTATTGCGAACAGCATAGCCCTGGGTGTCGGCCTGGCCATGGACGCGTTTTCGGTCTCGCTGGCCAACGGTCTCAATGAACCGAAGATGGAATCAGGCAGGATGAACCTGATCGCCGGTACCTTTGCCTTCTTTCAGTTTCTGATGCCGCTGCTGGGCTGGATCTGCGTGCACACGGTTCTTCAGTACTTCACCGCTCTGCAGTCCTATATTCCCTGGATCGCTCTTGTGCTGCTGGTCTTTATCGGCGGCAAGATGCTGTGGGAAGCGGGAAAGCAGGACGAAGAGAGCGAAGGGGTGCCGGTCTCGCTGAAAATGCTGGCCATGCAGGGTATCGCGACATCCATCGACGCGCTTTCCGTCGGCTTCACGATTGCCGAATATGATCTGACCGTGGCACTGTCCGCATCCCTGATCATCGGCTTCGTCACTTATGTCATCTGCATTATCGGCGTCCGGCTGGGCCGTATCGCCGGCATGAAATACGCCTCCAAGGCATCAGTTCTCGGTGGCTGTATTCTGATCTTCATCGGGATCGAGATCTTCGTCCGCGGTTTCTTCGGCATCTGATCAGATGTGCAGTTTCGGGAAGACCTGATCGAAGCTGTCCTGGATCAGCAGGTCGGCGGAGCTGTCATACGGTGTTACCGAACGGTTGATCAGCACCAGTTTTTTACCGCCGAAATAGCGGATCAGACCGGCGGCCGGATAAACAACCAGTGATGTGCCGAGGACGATCATGACGTCAGCTGACTGGATCGCCGCCACGGCGCCGTTGATGACCGCGCTGGAAAGGCCTTCCTCGTAGAGAACGACATCCGGTTTGATGATTGCACCGCATTTATCGCAGCACGGAATACCGGTGCTGTTTTTTATATACTCAGCCGGGAAGAACTTATTGCAGCGGGTGCAGTAATTGCGCAGTACCGATCCGTGCAGCTCATAGACACGCTTGGAGCCGGCTTTCTGATGCAGACCGTCAATGTTCTGAGTGACGACACCAAGGCACTTGCCGGCTTTTTCAAGATCAGCGATATACTTGTGCACGGCGTTCGGCTCGGCATCGAGGAACAGCATCTTGTTGCGGTAGAAGCGGTAGAACTCCTCCGGGTTTTCCTCATAGAAATGATGCGAGATGATCTCCTCCGGCGGATACTTGTACTCCATGTTGTACAGACCGTCCTGGGAACGGAAATCAGGAATGCCGCTGTCCGTGGATACACCGGCACCGGTAAAGAATACGATGTGTCTGGCATTGTCGATAATGCTCTGCAGTTCCTGGATCTTGTCAGTCATTTTTTACCTTCTTTCTGATATGTCTTATGAATGATATCCGCTGTTTCCATCAGTCTGTCGATCAGCTCCTGCGGCCGGATCACCCGTATCGAGGAGGGATACTGAAGCAGCCAGCTGATGAGCGGCGGTGTGATGGCAGTGCGGAAACTGGCGGTGAATGTCCTGTCTGTGACTTTGCTGATGATCAGGTCGGTGCCGAAAGAGTCAAAGACCTGACTGCTCAGGGAAAGATCAATTTCAGCTGTGACAGTCCGGGCATCGCCGTGATACATCTGAAAGGAAGAACGCATGTGATCGGCCAGCGAGAAGGGGACGGGGTCCGCCTTGAGCGTCGTGCAGGTCACACTGTCCATCTTGTCGATGCGGTAATTGGCGAAATTCTGATGGACGGGGGAATAGAAAACACAGTAGAAGCGGCCGCCGGAAGATACGACGGCATAGGGCACGAGATGATACCGTTCGCTGTTGCGGCGGTATTTTTTCTGCCGGCTGACGGTCATGTCGTAATAACGGAAGTCGACAAAGACGCAGTCACGGATCGCTTCCAGAAGTTTCTGGGAGATTTCCAGAACCTGCTCGTTTTCCGTGTGGATCACGTCCTGACGGATCTCGGGAAGAAGCAGTTCCTCCTGTCTGCTCATCAGTGACCTGATCTTGGCGGCGAAAAGATCCGCCTTGCCGGGCGTCAGGGAAAAAGAATCCCGGACGGCGCTGATCAGATACATCGACTCAGCCGGAGTGAACAGATGCACCAGCCGGTAGCCCTGTTTTCCGCCGGTTTTGTCAAAGATGACTTCAACACCGTTTTCTTTAAGAACATTGATTGCTTTATATACCGAACGGCGGTCCGCCTGGAATCCTTCCTCCTCCAGCATGGCCAGCAGCTGCGGCATGGACAGCCGGTTTTCCCGGTCGGTGTTCTGCTGAAGAATGCGGTAAAGGACCGGCGGCAGCCAGATCATTTCCGAATGTTTCATAACTGTTTTTGCCTTTTTTATCATTGTACACCATTATGAACAGTGGTTTACAGGGGAAGTTCTAGAATACAGTCAGACAGAGAGGTGACTGTGATGGAACGTGTCAGATTTATATTTTCGGAAGCTTTGGTGATCTGGGCTTATGCCTGCCTGCTCAGCGGCTATCATGCTGCTGCCATCGGCATTGCCGTATGGGCGGCCGCAGGCACAGCCGTGGTATTTACAAAAGAAAAGCAGATGCGTATTCTGCCGTATGTCTGCCTGATGAGCCTGGCCGGTCTTATTCTGATCCATATCTGTGATCTGAAAGCTTATCTGCCGTCTTTGGGCATTGTCATTATCGCCGGCATCTACTGCTCCATCATTCATCCGTATTACCATCAGGAAGAAACAGAAGGGGCAATGCGGATCATCATGGGAGCGGGCCTTGTCTTTGTGATCCTGGCATTGCTGGTTCCAGCGGCGTTGTTTGCCCCCAGGGAAATGCTGATCATTCTGCTGATCATCTTCGGACCGTGCACAGGTATGTATCTGCGCGGTCTGCTGATTGAAAACAACATTATAAAACCAGTGGCGGCGGACGCTCCCTTGCGGTAAAATCATTGTATTATGACAGAGTTTCTGATCCGCCGCTTCATCAAAAACGCCGATGACGTGCATCTGGAACGCGTCCGGCTGGCATATGGGAAACTGAGCAGTATAACCGGCATAATATGCAATATACTGCTTTTTATCGTTAAGTTTGTCATCGGTATGATCAGTGGTGCCATCGCTGTCACCGGTGATGCCTTCAATAATCTCAGCGACGCGGCTGCCTGTCTGGTGACTCTCGCCGGATATAAACTGTCTGCCAAACCTGCCGACCGTGAACATCCTTTCGGCCACGGAAGGATGGAATATATCTTCTCCCAGGGGATTGTCTTCATGATCTTCCTGGTCGGATACAATCTTCTGAAAAGCAGTATTGAACGGATCATCACTCCCCGGGAAGCGGTATTTCATCCGGTGGTCTTCGCCATTTTGCTGTTGACCATTGCCGTGAAACTGTGGATGAGCCGCTTTAACAAAACACTTGGCACGCGGATCAACAGCGTGGCCATGCTGGCAACGGCGGAAGATTCCCGCAACGACGTTCTGGCTACCGGCATCGCGGCACTTTCGATGCTGCTGTCTGCCTTTGTCGGTTCGTTCCCGTTTGACGGTATTGCCGGTGTCATGGTCGCTCTGTTCATTCTTTATTCCGGATACGGCATCGCTTCCGACATCATTTCCCGTATTCTCGGCAAGCCGGCGGAAAAGGAACTGTGCGACAGGATCACCGAGCGGATCGTCAGTCATCCGGAAGTCATTGGTGTCCACGACGTCGTGATCCATGACTACGGCCCCGGCATGAAGATCGGTTCCGCTCACATCGAGCTGGATCAGCGGATGCCGTTTGCCGATGCGCATGAAGTCACGGATACAGCCGAACAAGAGATCCTTGCCGAGACCGGCGTGCGCATGAGCCTGCATATGGATCCTGTCGATCTGCGTGATCCCCGCCGGGATTATTATGAACAGCAGATCCTGGCAGTTCTGCATCAGGTCAATGAAAACATCAGCATTCACGATCTGCGCATCAGAGAGGAGAACGGTATCGATTCCGTCAGCTTCGAAGTGCTGCTTCCGTTTACCGCGAAAATTGATACGGATATTCTGCAGGCGAAGGTGGATGAAGCACTGGCCGGCAGTCCGCATCCGGCGGAAGCAAAAGTGACCTTTGAACACGGCTACACGGAGGAGGACGAAGCATGAACAACTGGCGCTACCAGCTGCTTCTGATCCTCGCCGCTCTGATCTGGGGCGGTGCTTTTGTCGCTCAGTCAGCCGGCATGGATTACATCGGTCCCTGGACATTTCTCTGCCTGCGCTCTTTTATCGCTTTCGCGGCACTTTCCGCATTGATGCCGCTGCTTGACAGGATCAGAAACACGGAAAAACCGCGGACGGATGCAGAAAGAAAGTATCTTTTCAAAGCGGCGCTGTGCTGCGGTGCGGCTCTGTGCGCCGCCTCGATCTTACAGCAGGCCGGCATTCAGTACACCACGGTAGGCAAAGCCGGGTTTCTGACGACTCTGTATGTCGTCCTTGTTCCGGTTCTCTCCGTCTTTCTCGGCCGGAAGATCCGCTGGAATGTCTGGCTGGCGGTCATGGTGGCCATGGCCGGCACCTATTTTCTGAGCCTCTCCGGTATGGAAGCGCTGGCCCTCGGCGATATTCTCCTGCTGATCTGCTCGCTGCTTTTCGCTGTGCATATCCTGACGATTGATCATTTCTCACCGCATACCGATGCAGTCCGGCTTTCCGCCTGGCAGTTTCTTGTCTGCGGCATGATCAGTCTCGTTCCGATGCTGGTGTTTGAGAAGCCGGCGGTTTCCATGATCCTGCAGGCGGCCGGACCGATCCTCTATGCCGGTGTCATGTCGAGCGGCGTGGCATATACTCTGCAGATCGTTTCCCAGAAGAATCTGGAGCCATCCCTGGCAAGTATTCTCATGTCATTGGAAAGCGTCTTCTCAGCGCTGTGCGGCTTTGTCATCCTGCATCAGGTATTGCTGCCGCGCGAACTGCTTGGCTGCTGTCTGGTCTTTGCCGGCGTGCTGCTGGCCCAATTGCCGGAAAAAAAGCAGACTGCCGAAGCGGACAGCCTGCCGGAATAAATCTTAATTTGAACGGATCATCAATTCGGTGATCTTTTTTGTATAGGCGACAGGATCTTCGATCGGCAGTCCCTGAATCAGAAGAGCCTGCTGGAAGAGAACGTCCGCGTAATCACCGATCTGTTCCGGATGATCACGGTAGATTTCCTGCAGCTTGCTGAAGATGGCGTGATCCGGATTGATTTCCAGGATCTTGTTGGCCTTGATCTTGCCGAACATGGCATTCTGTTCATTGGCCATATAGCGTTCCATATCCAGAGAAGGGCCTTCCGCTGCGACGACGCAGACCGGATCATCCTTCAGACGGGATGAAATTCTGACTTCCTTGACGGCTTCACCGAGGGCGTCCTTCATAGCGCTCAGCATATCCTTGTTGGCTTCCGTCTTTTCTTCTCGGTCTTTCTTTTCCTCTTCACTGTCGAGGTCGAGATCGGCCGTTGTGATGGACTGGAACTGTTTGCCGTCGTAATCACGCATCATCTGTACGCAGAATTCGTCGATGTCATGCAGGAAGCAGAGGACTTCATAGCCTTTGTCATGGATCTTTTCAAGAGCCGGCAGCTGTTTGATTTCGTCAAGTGACTTACCGCAGGCGTAATAGATGACTTTCTGATCATCCTTCATGTTCTCCGTGTATTCCTTCAGAGTGACATACTTGCCTTCTTTGTCGGAACGGAACATCAGCAGATCCTGCAGCTGGTCTTTGTGCAGGCCGTAGTCCTTGTAAATGCCGTACTTCAGATTCAGTCCGAATTCGTCAAAGAACTTCTCGTATTTCTCACGCTCGTTCTTCAGCATGTCTTCGAGCGCGGACTGGATCTTCTTTTCAATTGATTTGGCGAGCGCTTTCACCTGTCTGTCCTGCTGGAGGATCTCACGGGAGATGTTCAGATTCAGGTCATCACTGTCAACGAGACCTCTGACGAAACGGAAATGATCCGGCAGAAGATCCTTGGCCTTGTCCATGATGAAGACGCCTTTGGTATATAACTGCAGACCGCTTTCATAGGTCTGATAATAGAAGTCGGAAGGTGCCTTGGCAGGAATGTACATCAGAGCTGTGTAGGAGATGTTTCCTTCGATATTGTAATGAATGACCTTGGCCGGATCTTCCCAGTCGGCAAATTTTGTCTTGTAGAACTCGTTGTATTCTTCGTCCTTGATCTTTGACTTGTTCTTTTTCCAGAGCGGGATCATGGAGTTCAGTGTTTCCATTTCCGTCGTGTCGATCGTTTCGTTTTCGTCGGTCGGATCCGGAATGGATTTCACGACTTCCATGTTGATCGGATATCTGACATAGTCGGAATATTTCTTCACGAGATCGCGGATCTTGTATTCCTGCAGGTAATCGGAATATTTCTCGTCATCGGTATCGTCTTTCAGATCGAGCGTGATGCGGGTGCCGATCTGTTCTTTTTCGATCGGTGTGATCGTGTAGCCGTCCTGGCCGCTGCTGACCCAGCAGAAGCCTTCGTCGGAAAGGGCGGAACGGGATTCCACCGTGATCTTTTTGGCGACCATGAACGCACTGTAGAAACCGACGCCGAACTGACCGATGATGTCGACGTTCTTCGCCGCTTTTTCCATCTGGGCGACAAATTCCGCGGAACCGCTGCGGGCGATGGTGCCGAGATTCTTTTCCATTTCTTCGGCGCTCATGCCGATACCGGTATCTTCAATGATAAGCTGACGGTTTTCCTTGTCACGGGTGATCGTGATCGTCAGATCCTTCTTCGCGACTTTATGATCCGGATCCGTCAGAGAAAGATAGTGACGCTTGTCCAGAGCATCACTGGCATTGGAAATCAGTTCTCTCAGAAAGATTTCCTTGTTGGTATAGATCGAATTGATCATCAATTCAAGCAAACGCTTGGATTCTGCCTTAAACTGCTTTTTTGCCATACAGCTAACCTCCTTAGCACTCTATACGCTTGACTGCTAAATCATATTAGCACTAAGTAATGCGGATTGCAACAGAGCATTTTCAGCCCATCAATTTATGTTATATTAATAGGCGGTAAAGGGAAGGGAGCCGCTATGGGAAAGATCCGGGAAATCAATGTATCTGATCTGATACCGCTGATCAGAAACGCCTGCCGTGAGATGGCCATGGAATACGGATGTGATATCCGTGATGCGATCCGTCAGGCACGGGAAACGGAAAACGAGCGGGCCCGTTCGATTCTCGATCTGCTGCTCCAGAACGCGGATATCGCGTCTTCTGAGCAGATCCCCATCTGTCAGGATACCGGCATGATCATCGCATTTGCCTCCGTCGGCCAGGATGTCCATTTTACCGGCGGCAGTTTTCAGGAAGCACTTCAGGAAGGTGTCCGCCAGGGGTATCACGACTTTGCCCTGCGGGCTTCCGTTGTGGCGGATCCGCTGTATGATCGAACCAATACGAAAGACAATACACCGGCTGTGATCCATACCGAGATCACCGAAGGCGACAAAGTGCAGATCAGTCTGATGGCTAAAGGCTTCGGATCGGAGAATAAATCGGCGGTGGCGATGCTGACACCGGCGGACGGTGAGAAGGGCGTCATCCGCTTCGTGCTCGATACCGTGAAGAAAGCCGGTCCCAATGCCTGTCCGCCGTTTATCATCGGCGTCGGCATTGGCGGCACGTTTGAAGCCTGCGCTTTGCTGTCCAAGAAGGCGCTGCTGCGGCCGCTGCAGAAAAAAAACAGTGATGCCCGCTATGCCGCGCTGGAAGACAGACTGCTGCGGGAAGTCAATGCTCTCGGCATCGGCCCTCAGGGTCTGCATGGTGTGACGACGGCTCTGAAAGTGCAGATCGAACAGATGCCGACCCATATCGCCGGCATGCCGTGCGCCGTCAATATCTGCTGCCATGTCTGCCGGCACGCAAAGGTGGTGATCTGATGAAAAAACTGACATTGCCCCTGAGTATGGAAGAACGCCGCGGGTTAAGAGCAGGGGAAGGGGTACTGCTGAGCGGCACCGTATATACCGCAAGAGACGCCGCCCACAAGCGTCTTCACGAAATGATCATCAACGGTGAAGAACTGCCGTTCGATCTGCATGAAGCATGCATTTATTATGTCGGACCGACCCCGGCAACCAATGGCCGTCCCATCGGTTCGGCCGGACCGACGACCAGTTCCCGCATGGATCCCTATACACCGGAACTGATCCATCACGGTCTGCGCTATATGATCGGCAAAGGCCGCCGCAGTGAAGAAGTGAAAGAAGCCATCCGCCAGTATGACGCCATCTATTTTGTCACCGTCGGCGGGGCCGGCGCGCTGCTTTCGCACTGCATCAAAAAACGCCGCATGGTCGCGTTCGAAGACCTGCTGGCGGAAGCTGTCACGGAATTGTATGTCGAAGATTTCCCGTGTTATGTCGGCATCGACAGATACGGTAACGATATTTATGACGAAGAATAGAAACTGTGAGGAAAAAACAATGAACCTTTATGAAGAATCACTGCTTCTGCATGAAGAACACAAAGGAAAACTGCGTGTGGAAGCCAAGGTACCGTGTGCGGACCGTCATGATCTGAGTATTGCCTATACACCGGGTGTCGCTCAGCCATGTATCGAGATTCACAAGGATCCGGAAAACTCATACCGTTATACCGGCCGCGGCAACACGGTAGCCGTCGTTACGGACGGCACCGCCGTACTTGGTCTTGGCGATATCGGTCCGGATGCCGCATTACCGGTTATGGAAGGCAAGGCTCTGCTGATGAAGCGTTTTGCCAATCTTGACGCATGGCCGATCTGTCTGGATACCAAGGATCCGGATGAAATCGTCCGTATCTGCAAGGCGATCGCGCCGGGTATCGGAGCAATCAACCTGGAAGACATCAGCGCGCCCCGCTGTGTTGAAATTGAGAGAAGACTGATCGAAGAATGTCCGATCCCGGTCTTCCATGACGACCAGCACGGAACGGCGATCGTCGTTCTGGCCGCCCTGATCAACTGCATGCGTCTGAAGAAGACAAAGCCGGAAGACATGAAGGTCGTCATCAGCGGCTGCGGCGCTGCCGGATCTTCGATCATCCGCATGCTGTACAATTACGGTTTCAAACGTATCTATGCCTTTGACAGCAAGGGATGTGTTTCAGCCGACAAGGCGGACAGCTACAATGCCCTGAAGAAAGAACTGCTGCAGTATGTCAACCTCGACAACCAGCACTACGAAAACATTGCCGAAGGTCTCAAAGGCGCCGATATCTTTGTCGGTGTCAGCGCGCCGCGGCTGCTCACGAAGGAAATGGTCCGCAGTATGAATCCCGGCTGCATCGTCTTCCCGATGGCGAATCCGGAACCGGAAATCTCTTATCAGGAAGCAGCGGAAGCAGGTGCCTACATCATCGGCACCGGCCGCAGTGACACACCGAACCAGGTCAACAACATTCTGGCTTTCCCGGGCATCTTCCGCGGTGCGCTGGATGCCAGAGCGACCCGCATCAGCGAAGGCATGAAGATTGCCGCCGCGCAGGCGCTTGCCGATCTGCTGCCGGAAGAGGAACTGACACCGGAAAACGTCATCGTTTCCGCCTTTGATGACAGAGTCGTACCGGCTGTGGCAGGTGCTGTCGCGAAACAGGCCGAGAAAGAAGGCTGGGTCCGCAAATGACAGATACGCTCAAAGAGCGTATAATCATTAACATAAAGAGGTGTTCTCTATGCATATAGCCACTGAGTTTCTGCATATTATCGTTCACTGTTCGCAGATGATCCTGGAACTGATGGGTATCGTCATTCTTCTGTCCGGAGCGACGAGATGTCTTTTTGCCCACTTCAGAGGGGACAAAAAAGTCCGGCTGATCCTGGCGGAACGCATATCGCTTGCTCTGGAATTTCTGATGGCCGGTGAGATCCTTCATACGATCGTCGCCCAGGAGATCCAGGAACTGATCGCCTTAGGTGCCATTATTGTCTTCCGTGCTATCCTGACATGGGAGAACAGCCATGAGATCAAGGAACTCGAAGAACAGATCGGACATCAGGAAAACAAAAAAGAATAACCATGTTAAAAAGAGACATCCGCAAAGGAGTCTCTTTTTCCGTTTGAAACGGTCACACAGAAGAGCAACGTGCCAGGATTCCCGCCGACTGTTGTATTATGGCTGACAGATTCTGATCACAAAGGAAGCTTTTACGTCCAGATGATCCAGACCGTCCAGTTTGCGGCGGTCTTTTTCTGAGGTGTGATAGAAATAGGGCGTCATCGCGAAAAGATCCATCAGACCTTCATGATCCAGATGCATGACTTCCGATATGCGGATCTCATCTTTGAGCGGCAGGCCGATTTCGTCGACCGTGTTTTCGTAAGGTTGCTCATAGAGAACCTGCTTCAGTTCAAACAGATGATCTTCGGCCGGAGTGACGGCGATGAAGATGCCGCCCGGTTTAAGAATGCGTATGATTTCCTCCTTCGCAATCGGTGCGAAACAGGTCGTCACAATATCAGCGTTGCTGTCCGCAAAGGGCAGGGCGAAGATCGAAGCGACGGTATACGCGGTGGAAGGATCCGCCTTGGCGGCATGTTTCAGCGCGTCTTTGGAAAGGTCGAAGCCGTATTTGTCATCACCCGCCAGGGCAGCAGTGTAATAGCCTTCACCGCAGGCCAGATCGACAGTGACGGAATGATTATACTGCTCACTCAATTGCCGCAGGTGCTCTTTGAGAAAGCTGTAGCAGCCGCGGTTCAGGAAACGGGTGCGGGCCGCGACACTTTCCTTGGAATCGCCATGGCTGCCGCCGCGGGAAAGATAGAGATTCAGATATCCCTGTTTGGCATAATCAAAGGAATGACCGTTGGCACAGAGGGCGGAGCGGCCGTTTCTGATCAGTTCTTTCTGGCATACCGGACAACGTAAAAGCATATGAAAAGTATACCACACAAAACGGTTGACTGGTAGTCAGTCGGTGGGTATGATGAAGGTATACAGAAGGAGGATTGACATCATGCCTGAAAGCAAAGACAGTGAAGTGCGCAGAAATGAATTTGTCGATGCTGCTGAAAAACTGTTTCAGGAAAACGGCATTGTAGATACGACGATCAGTTCCATCGTCAAGGAAATGGATGTTGCCAAAGGACTCTTTTATTACTATTTCAAATCCAAGGATGACGTAATCGACGCGATCAGTGAAAAATACAATGAAGTATTCCGGGAAATGCTGAATGCGGCAATGGATCAGGATACTTACGAATCCAGACTGAAACAGTATGTGCATAATTCCGTACTCTCGTTCAGGGAACTGAACAACAAACTGCAGGGTAAAAACGGCGAAGTGGACCTGACCGCTCTGAGTTCCCGTTCCATTGACGACGCCAAGCAGGAAGCCATCCGCGCTCTTCAGGAACTCCTGGAAGAGGGCAACACGATCGGTGAACTGACAATTACCCATGCCAGATATTACGCCAACATACTGGTCAGCGGCATCGTCGAACTGATCGCGGAAAACGAAGCGACTGACGATGAAATCGAATTCATCGTTTACGATCTGATTGAAAGGGCAGGTAAAGACTGAAATGAGTGAAGATCTGAACAAGAAAATAAATGAACTGACACAGAATATCAGCAAGATCGTCGAGGACGGCAGTAAAACCGTGATGGACACGATCAGCACCACCGGCAAAAAGGTCATGGACACCTTTGACCTGGAAAAGAAAAAGGCGGAGATCCGTTCCGAGATCGGCCATAATTCCCGTGATCTCAGCAAAGCGTATGAGAAACTGGGCCGTGATTATTACACAGCCAAGATGGCCGGCCACGATCTCAGTTCCAACAACGAAACATTCAGCCTGATCCGTTCCAAGGAAAAAGTCATTGAACTGCTCAACGAGAAACTGGATCTGCTGGAAAAGGAAAATTAAGCAGGAATTAAGAAACTGAAGCAGGTATAACCTGCTTTTTTATCTTCAGTCATGCTATGATATATGATGAATCTGTTCATTACAGGGGTAGAAATATGGTGAAATGGTTATTGAGGGTACTGAGGAATCTGCTGATCTTCATTGTCGTGATGGCAGTCATCATACTTGTGGGTTTGTGGCTGCTGGTTACCAAAACGGCATATTATCCGGAAGATTTCGAGGAAATAGAAACCAGCGGACGTTCGGAGACGGTCATCTCGCCGGGACAGTCGCTGACACTGCTGACATGGAACATCGGCAACGGCGCCAACGGCAGTGACGCGGAATACATTCTTGACGGCGGTCAGTCGGTACTGGCAACCACAGAAGACAGAGTCAAGGAAAACACCGCGGCGATCATTGCGAAACTGAAAGAAACCGATCCGAATATCATTCTTCTGCAGCAGGTGGATTTCAATTCAACCCGCAGTTACTACTATGACGAAACAAAGGCGATCAGTGATGCCTTTGAGGAAACGGAAAGCGCGTTTGCCCTGGATCAGAAAGCACATCTCGTGCCGTATCCATGGCCGATGATCGGCAAGATCAAGGGCGGTTCCCTGACGCTTTCCCGCATCAACAGCCTTGGCGCGGAACGCATTGCTCTGCCGGCAACAGCGAAGAAACCGGACAACCTGTTCACGGTACGTCCATGCATGCTGGTAACGAGATATCCGATCTACGGTGTTGAGCAGCAGCTGGTCATCATCAATATCCGTCTGATGACATATGATGATCCGACGGAAGTACGCACCCAGATGACGATGCTTCGTGACTTCATGAAAACGGAATACGAAAAAGGCAACTTTGTCATTGCCTGCGGAGACTTCCATCAGTCATTCGCAACCGAAGAGAACAGCTTCCCGATCGTGGAAGGCAGATGGCAGGCGGAACCGTTCGCATCCGATCTCTTTGAAGAAGGCTGGCACTGGGGAAGTGCCGGCGGCGGCATACCGACGGAAAGATCTCTGAATCTTCCTTACAAGGAAGGCACAAGAGAACAGATCCAGTTCAGTCTGACGGATGGCTATGTCACGACACCGAACATTGGCGTCAGCAGCGCGGAAGCAATCGACATGCAGTTTGTACCATCCGATCACAATCCGATCCTGCTGCGTATCACACTGCAGTAATCAGTTATGACAATACAGGGATGCCGGCGGCATCCCTGCGCTTTTGAAAAGGAGGAAGGCGGAAATGGAAGATTTCAGAAACAGGTTCCTGTTCAGGGACATCCGGGCTGATGAAGCGGAACAGGCAGCGGAAATGGAACAGATCTGCTTTCCGCCGCATGAGGCATGCAAACCGGAAGTCATGCGGCAGCGGGTCTTACTGACACCGGATATGTTCCTGGTCGCGGAAGATGTCACACTTGGCAGTCTGGCCGGTCTCATCAACGGCATGCCGACATCCGCACCGGCTTTTTCCGACGACGCCTTTACCGGTTTTGACCTGTATGATCCCTGCGGTGAGCGAATGTTCCTGGCCGGGGTTGAAGTCCTGCCTGCCTACCGGCATATCGGTCTGGCCCATGCCATGATGAAAGAACTGGCCAGACGGGAAAAAAAGAAAGGCCGCAGGGAGATCCTGCTGACCTGTCTGCCGGAAAAACTCACGTTTTATGAAGAAATGGGATTTGAAAACCGCGGAATTTCCTCTTCCAGCTGGGGCGGGGAAGTATGGTATGAAATGACCATGGATCTGCAGAAAGAAGAGGATGCCTGATGGCTGTGTGGATCCTGTATCTGCTGGCCGGGGTGACACTCCTGTATGCCGTGTTCCTGAGTGATCCGGCCATGGGTTCACCGTTCTTCGCGGTCTGGTATGCCATCAGCGCGCTGCTTTTCGGCTGTGCCTGGCTGAGCAGTCATGATATGTGGGGCATCATTCCCGACTGGCTGCTGACCTGCGCCATCATTGTCCTGGTGATCCTTGTGATCCTGCTTGGCGCTGCCGGTCTGACGATTCTGTCCGCTTTCCATCTGAAGGCACCGGCAGATCTTGATGTCCTGATCGTTCTCGGCGCGCTTGTTTATCGAAGCGGACCGAGCAAGGTCCTGCAGTACCGGCTCGATGCGGCAGCTGCTTATCTGCGTGACAATCCGCGCACCCGCTGTATCGTCAGCGGCGGCCAGGGCAGCAATGAACCATGTCCGGAAGGGGAAGTCATGAAAGCCTATCTGGTTGGCAAGGGCATTGAAGAAGAGCGGATCACGATGGAAAACAGATCCTGCAGCACGGTGGAAAACATCCGCTTCAGCATGGAATTCTGTGATCCCAAAAAGGACAGGGTGGCCATTGTCACCAACGACTTCCATCTCTGGCGCGGCATGGCACTGGCCCGGAAGGCGGGCTTTAAGGACGTATACGGCATCAGCGGCCGTTCCCGCGTCATTTACCTGCCGAACAATTTCCTGCGTGAATGCTGTGCGCTGATCAAGGATTATCTATTCCGGAATATATAAACAAAGCTCCGTGCTGCAATGCACAGAGCTGTTTTTCTTTAATGGAGATCTTCCTGGCTCAAAAGCAGGGTGATATCCGATATCCGGCTGTCCCTGACCTGGAAGGAGAGGTTGTAATACTCATAACCGCTGTCGGATGGTGCGTCATTGACGATGCGGTATTCCTCCATGTCACTGTAGGTATAGGTGCCGATATCATAGCCATAGTCCTCCAGGTCTTCCAGGAAGTAGTACTCGCTGTTGCCCGGCGAATACCAGTCACTGATCGTCAGGTTATAGGAGCTGGAAGAGATGCCGATGATGACAGATTCGGAAAGCGGGACAGTGCTGCCGTCCGGTGATACGACCAGAAGAACAGTATCGGTATCGCCCCATTCATTCTGCAGAAGCACTCTGACTGGTTCGGCGCCGACTTCCGTGATTTCCTCACTGAAGGCGTCTTTTTTGATCGAGTATTCCTTCAGATCAAAGTCCGCGAAGGAAACCGGCAGCCGATAGTACTGATCGTTGAAGACAAACTCCGGAGTCCGGAAGCCGCGGCCAAGAGAACTGTAGGCAGCATCGACATCATCATAGTCATAATCGTCATCATATGTGTATGGTTCAACGTAGTAATCATCCTGCGCGCTGTCCGAGATTCTCATGAAAGCTCCGACCGCGCCGGCTGTCAGCAGTGTCACGCCGACCAGCGTGCCGATGATCACACCTTTGGCCGTACGCTTTCTTTTTTTCTCATTGCTGTAATGATCGAGGTCCTGTTCGACCCGGTAGCTGAGGCCGTTTTCGTCCTCCTCCGGTTCTGTCTGACCTTCCTCATCAAGCGAGTTCATGTAGTCATTCCAGAGATCCTGGCGGTAGGGATCTTTCAGCTGATCCTCATCATACTGTTTCTTTTCCATTGTCTGCCTCCGTCTGTTTCTGTTTCTGACGGGCCGCATAGGAATAAATGCAGCCGCAGTAATCCTGCCGGTAAAGATCATAGGCATCACAGATGGCGTTTGCTTTTTTCTGGCCGTCTGCTTTTTTGAAATCCGAGCAGAAGTATTTCGTATGGGTGTATTTCTCCTGCAGTTTCAGACCGATCCTGTTCAGGATCTGGGAATCCTTCTGACGGGAGAAGGTCATGACGGTAGTGAAATAGTCATAGCCGTTCTCATCAGCGTAGCGGAAACATTCGTCCATCCGTTTTTCGTAGCAGGCGAAGCACCGCTTCCATCCTTCCGGATCGTCTTTTCTTTCCTGCAGGGAAAGATTGTAGGTCGCATTGTCATAGGGCATGACAATCAATTTGATCCTGTCATTCCATCTTTCCTTCAGATACCGCTTCAGTTCGGAAAGCCGCAGGTCGTATTCTTCGGAAGGATAGATGTTGGAGTTGTTATAGATCAGTGTCACGTCGAATACATCGCTGAGAAAGTCCATCGGCCAGCAGGCGCAGACCACACAGCAGGCATGCAGGAGGATCGAAGGTCTTTTCTTTTCCTGCTGCAGCCGGGCCATTTCCTTTACGGCCTGCTGGTGGTAGTTGACCTTGTCGGAAGACTTCCGGCCCCGGATATAGGCAATGTATTCTTCTCTGTCATTCATTTGTTATCAGCATGCAGTCACCGAAGGAGAAGAAGCGGTATTTCTCTTCGACCGCATGACGGTAGGCTTCGAAAGTGAAATCATAGCCGGCAAATGAAGCAATCATCATGATCAGTGTCGACTTCGGCAGATGGAAGTTTGTTAACATGCCGTCGATCGTATGCCATTCATAGCCGGGATAGATAAACAGTTTTGTTTCACCGGAACATGCCCGGAATTCATTGAACCGGTTCCATACCGATTCCAGAGTCCTGACCGATGTCGTGCCAACGGCGAAGATCCGTCTGCCTTCCGCTTTGGCCTGATTCAGGATGGCCGCTGTTTCTTCAGACATTTCATATACTTCGGCGTGCATTTCATGCTCGGCGATATTCTCGGTGTCCATCGGCCGGAAAGTGCCAAGGCCGACGTGCAGGGTGACATCGGCAATGATGACACCTTTTTCCCGCAGCTTCGCGAAGATCTCGGGAGTGAAATGCAGACCGGCTGTCGGAGCGGCGGCAGAACCGCGCACCTTGGCGTAAACCGTCTGATAGCGCTCGGGATCGTCCAGTTTTTCGCGGATATACGGCGGCAGGGGAACGTTGCCGAGTTCGTCGAGGATCTCATTGAAGATACCGTCATACAGCATCTGCATTTTTCTGAGACCTTTTTCACCGACTTCCGTGCAGCACGCTCTCAGTCTGCCGTCATGGAAGGAGACGACGGTGCCGGGCTTGACGACCTTGGCATTGCCGACCAGGCATTCCCAGACATCATTTTCTTCCTGACGAAGCAGCAGAAGCTCGACATGGGCACCGGTCTCTTCCTTGGTGCCGAAGAGTCTGGCCGGGATGACCCGTGTGTTGTTGCGGACCAGCACGTCACCTTCCCGGAGATAGGAAACGATATCGTAAAAGTGACGGTCTTCATATGTATTTGTATTGCGGTGCAGCACCAGCATGCGTGATGCCGTACGGTCTTTCAAAGGCGTCTGGGCGATCAGCTCTTTGGGCAGCTCATAATCAAAATCACTTGTTTTTGTATATTTCATCAGAAACCTCTTTCGTCGAATTTCATGTTGTGCAGGGTCTCTTTCTTGAAGTCATCATAACGGTCTTCCCGGATGGCACGGCGGGCGTCTTCCATCAGTTTCACTAGGAAGCGGGTGTTGTGGATCGACATCAGCCGGGTACCGAAGCCTTCATCAGCCCGGTGCAGGTGATTCAGATAGGCCTTTGTATAATTGCGGCAGCAATAGCAGTCGCATTCCGGATCCAGTGTTGTGAAATCATCTTTATACACGGCCTTGCGGATATTGATCCTTCCCTGGGAAGTCATCAGTGTGCCGTGTCTGGCGATACGGGTCGGCAGAACGCAGTCGCACATGTCAATATTCAGGGATACAGCTTCCAGCAGGTCATTGACCGCGCCGACACCCATCAGATAACGGGGTTTGTCAAAGGGCAGTTTTTCCTGTGACCAGCGGACCATGCGGTACATTGTCTCTTTGTCTTCACCGACGGAAGTGCCGCCGATGGCATAGCCGGGGAAGTCCATCTCGACCAGTTTCTCGGCGCAGTATTTGCGCAGATCTTCATAATCGCCGCCCTGGACAATGCCGAAGACAGCCTGTTCGTCCGGCCGCTGATTGGCATCCAGACCGCGCTTTGCCCAGCGCAGGGTGCGCAGCATGGAAACTTCCGCGTAATCACGCTCAGCCGGGTAGGGGATGCATTCATCAAAGGACATGATGATGTCAGCCCCGATACTGTTCTGGATCTGGATCGACTTCTCGGGTGAGAGGAACAGCATGTCACCGTTCAGGATGTTCTTGAACGTCACACCTTCCTCGCTGATTTTTCTGGTATCGGCAAGCGAGAAGACCTGAAAACCGCCGCTGTCCGTCAGCATCGGCCCGTGGTAATTCATGAATTTATGAACACCGCCTGCTTTCGCGACAATATCTTCACCGGGCCGCAGCCAGAGATGATAGGTATTGGCAAGCACGACACCGGCGCCGAGATCATATAATTCTTCCGGTGAGATAAACTTGACGGTTGCCTGCGTTCCGACCGGCATGAACATCGGTGTTTCGACGTCGCCGTGCGGTGTGTGCAGAATACCGGTGCGGGCGCCGGACTGTTTGCAGATATGGGTGATTTCAAATGTAACTGGCTTCATGGTTTCCTCGTTTCCGCCTTCCAGTATAACAAAGATTTGTCCTGCATGCGCTGTTTACGGAACATGTTATAATACGTTTATGAGATCCCAGGTCATCCGCATCCGCAATCTGCCTGCCGATGTTATCGTCCGTCATTCGGTTCATGTCAAACCGACGATACTGATGGTTGTTTTTCTGCTGGTCGGGGTAGTGATGCTGTTTATGAAGCCGTATCTGCTGATGGCGGCGATGACCATGATCCTGCTGGCGCTGTTTTCCCTGTTTATCATGCCGGACAGGAAACTCTGTGATTTTACCGATGACTATCTGGTTCTTTACAACCAGTCCGACCGCAGCCGCTGCTATATGGTTTTCTGGGATGATATCGTATCCTGGCACTATGAGTGGCACGCGTCCTATGACCAGCTGGTCATCATGCTGAGTGACGGCAGCACCCAGATGCAGGAAATGTATTCACGCCTGAGCATCCAGTATCATATGAATCAGTATGCCAAAGGCAAGGAAGTCAAAAACAACGGAATCAAGAGGATGTGACATGAAACTGATCGACCCGGAAGCTGTACAGCTGTGCCGCAGTGCCATGCTGTGTGAAAATGATTATGACGATATGAGCCAGATCTTTGATATGTTCGGTGACAGTACGAGACTGAAGATCATGAGCGCGCTTTTTACGCATGAACTCTGTGTTTCGGATCTTTCGGCACTGCTGGAAATGAGCACCAGCGCCGTCAGTCACCAGCTCGCCTCACTGAAGAAGACAAAACTTGTGCGCACCCGCAAGATCGGCAAGAATGTTTACTATTCCATGGCGGATGAACATATTGAAAACATCTACCGGATGGCTTACGAGCATATCAGGGAATAATGAAGATCTGTGCCATCGATTTTGAAACCGCCAACCGTTCCATGGCCAGTGTCTGTGCCGTCGGCATCAGTACCATGGAAGACGGAGCTGTCGCTGAAAGTTATTATTCACTGATCCGGCCGGAAAAGGATATCGGCTATTTCTCGCCGATGAACATCGCCGTGCACGGCATCCGTCCGGCAGATGTCAAAGACGCGCCTGATTTCCGGACTGTGTACAGGGAGATGCGGCCGTTTCTGGAAGACGCCGTCGTTGTGGCCCATAATGCCCGCTTTGACATGAGCTGTCTGCGTGCGGCATGCCTGCATAACGGTCTGCCGGTGCCGCATCTGGAATACTTTGACAGTGTCGCGCTTTCCCGCCGTGTTTTTCCCCAGCTGGAACATCACAGGCTCAACGACATGTGTGATTATCTGCATGTCGAACTCGAACACCACAACGCGCTGAGCGATTCTTACGGGTGCCTGATGATCGTTGTCCACGTAATGAATCTGACCGGCATCTATGACATCCATGAACTGCTGTCAGCCTGCCGTACTAAAACTTTTACATTGTAATGAAACAAATTTCATTATTTTTGAAATTAGTTTACATTAATCTTGTTACAGGATATAATTGCTGTTAGTAGTTAAAGGGGTTTTGATTTATGGCTGAGTATGAAAACAATGCATATTTCTGGCAGAAAGTCGATACACTGTTTCTGTCAAGCGGGGTAACGCTGTTTCGCAAAAAAGGAGATGTGCATCCTGTTTTTGCAAATCTGATTTATCCGACGGATTACGGATACGTCAATGACACGAACAGTGTCAGCGGTGACGGAGTTTCCGTTTATGCCGGAACCGGCAACCGCAGCATTATCACGGCACTGGTTGTCGCCGCCGATATCCTGGCCAAAGAGCTGGATGTCAAGGTTCTTGTCGGCTGCAACGAACAGGAAACAGACGACGTTCTGCGTTTTCTGAACCAGACGGATTATCAGAAAACCGTTCTGATCCGCCGCGGCAGTCAGATCCCGGCCTGGGGAATTACTGATAACTGATTACATGAACAGCATTTATGCTGTTCTTTTTTTCCAAGGAGATATCACGATGCAGAAAGAAATGAACATCCGGTATTTTATCGAACACCAGCTGACGAGAAAATGGTTTTTTGAGGACGGCGAACGGTTTGTGGCTGTGCTGATCGAAAGAGGGGAGCTCTATCCGCAGATGGTCCGCCGCATCTATGAGGACAATGGTCAGGAGTATCCCTTTACCGACGACCAGTTCGCCGTGCATGGTCTGCATGTCAAAGGTGACGTCTATTGTGTTTTCATCAAAATGCCGGAACCGGAAGCGGAGGCGGACTGTCTGTACATCATGATGTTCTTTGACAGAGCCTTTGAGAAAACCGCTTATTATACAGTTGAAAACAGCGTCTCGCTGTTCTTCGGCCAGACGCTGACATATCTTTGTGAATGGACAAAGGATGGTGAGCACCTCAACTATATGCAGTGCAGCGACGATCCGGCTGTCTGTCTTGAACAGTGCAGAAAGCTGTATTTTGAAGAAGCATAAGAAAACCGTCAATTCAATGACGGTCTTTTTTTATAATCAGTTGGCGATCCGCTGATGCGGAGCGTAGCTGCCGGGCGAAAGGGCGGAGAAGTGATAGCCGTTCGCCAGGCCCCATTTGATAATGTCTTCGACAGCGTTGACAGAATATGCCTTGACGTCGTGCTGCAGGACAACAGACGGAACTCCGGCATTGCTGCAGGCTTCGATGCCGCCAATGACATTCTGATAAACCTCGTTGGTATCTGTCGTACCGCCGGCGTCGCCGCTTGAAACATTCCAGTCAAAGTAGACATAACCGCGGGCATTTGCCTCGGCCGCGAGCCGTGACATGATGCCGGTGTTGTAGTTGGCGGAAACGGTATTGGAACTGCCGCCCGGGAAGCGGAACATGTTTGTATAGGATCCGGTCTGGGCCGCGATCACCGCGTTCTGGTTATTGAAGTCTTCCCAGTAATTGCTTTCCGAAGCGTAGATATACGCGTAGTTGTGGGTTGTCGTATGAACGGCAACGGTATGTCCCTGCTGGGCCGCCAGCGCCATGCAGTAGGCATACTGCGGATAGGCGGACGTTGTGAAGAAGGTGGCCTTGACATCATATCTTGCCAGGATGTCGAGCAGTTCTTCCGTGTAGGCATAGGGACCGTCGTCAAACGTCAGATAGATCGTCTTGCTGTCTTCACCTGCGGCGCCGTTGTTGCTGGGCCGCGGCACGACATGCACGATACGGGTGATTTCCGAATGGTTGCCGTGCTCATCGGTGACGGAATAGACCAGTTCATAATCACCGGCTGTTCCCGTATCGACGGAACCTTCGACCTGAACGTTGGCAGTGACGTCTCCGTCGACATCATCTTCGGCATAGTAGTCGTTGATCCACTGGCTGCCGATATAAGCGGTTTCTTCCTGGGCACCCTGCGGGAAGGAGATATCCGGACCGCGGCGGTCATCGTAGACGATCGTTCTGGTCACGCGGGCGGCATTGCCGGAAGAGTCCTTCACGACATACACCACGCTGTCCTTGTACTGGGTGCGGACGACCTTGTCCGTCAGATCGCCGTCATAGTTGTCGGAAGCACTGAAGCCTTCTTCCTCGTACTTATGGCCGATCGTCGTGTATCCGTCCGGATCCGCTGTCAGTTTGATTTCCGGTGCGACAGAATCGCGGACGATGACTTTCCGTTCCAGTGTTTCATTCAGATCATGAAACGCGGCGCTGTATGTCACCGGGTATTCCCCGAGCTTTTTCACATCTACGGTGCCGTCCGTCTTTACTTCGAGTTCTTTTTTCAGAAACGGAATCAGTGTCTCGTGATAGTAGGCGACGGCGCCTTCTTCCTGATAGTTTTCCCCGTATTCCACATAAGATGGATTCTCGCCGTTCGGCTCGATCACGATCTCATGCCGGTTAAAGATAAAAAAGACCCCCGCAAGACCAGTCACGATTGCCGCGCAGATCAGAAGCAGCGGCACCAGCCTGACTTTTCTTTTTTTCTTTGTATCTGTCATTTCGAGCAATATTGTACCACGATTTCCATAAAACGATGTACCAATAAAAAAGCATGTCCGCATGGGACATGCCATGAATCAATATGGTTCGCCGCAGAAGTTAACCTTGAAGTCCGCGTCGGAATGATGCTCAATCAGCTCAGCGGCCCTGACGACTGCCTTCTGATAGAGTTCCGGGAAGGAATCACTGATCGTTTGGGAAGGGTCAAAGGCCAGCGGATAAGCTGTATGGGACTGGTTGATGACCGTTCTGTCCGTACGTCCGTTCAGCATCATGCCGGTAAACGAGTGGGGGATATGCAGAATGTTTTCCGCCACGTAGAACATTTTCTGCTTTCTGACACCCGGTTTGAGAACCGAGGTCCAGAAAGAGAACTGATCGATCGTTTCCCTGAGCAGGCGGGTGCTGATATCCAGATGATAGACGGAACGGAACATGCCGTGATACAGGTTGGCCAGTTTGCGGGCCGCTTCCTTATCCGTCTTAAGATCTTTATAAACGTTGTAGGAGGTGATTTCGCGGTTTTTCTGGCCGAGGATCCAGGCATCGATGTCACCTTCCATGGTGACATGGGCTTCGCCTTCATGAATGCCGGTATCCTCATGCTTTTTTCGGGCCACGGCGCAGATCAGCGGATGGGTGATACTGTCGAGAGCATAGTGACAGAGATAACCCATGAAGTAGCTGCGCAGGTCATCATCCTTCATGCTGTAGCGGTCAAAGTAGGCAACGGTTTCGGCAATACCGGTGTCATGCATCAGGTTGCCGTACTCTTTCAGGGAACCGGGAAGCAGTGAGGCCCTAGAGAAGAACAGCAGGTCCGGACCCTGGGAACCGATCAGATACATGCTGCGGCTGGTGATCAGATCCTGAAGTTCCGGCTTCAGGCTGCGGTATACGTCTTTTGCGAATTCGACGTGGGTGGTTGCGGCAGGCATGGTTTACTCCTTCGTGATCTCATCCTCGATCTTTTTCATGACCGCTGCGAGTCCAATTGCTTTCGCGACCGGCAGTGAGCAGACGGCGACACGGATACCGTGATTGACTTTGACAGTATAGATATGATTGTCCATAAATGCCTTGTGCATTTTGTCACGGACACTGTTGTCCGGGATACGCAGGGTGACGAAGAAGCCTTCCTTGTACGGATAGACATCCAGACCGCACTCTTTCGCTTCCTTCAGGAAGACATCGGAGCGGGCCTTCATCTGATCGATGTATTTCTGCTTTTCCTGCAGGAATGCCTCGCGGTTTTCAGTGATGATCCAGACAAAGTTTTCCATGGCCGCGTTCGGAACGTTAGACCAGGTTGCCCGGGCTTTCTTTTCCATGATGATTTCAACTTCTCTGACACTTTCCTGCTTTTTGGCAAGAATGATGGCGGCACCGCAGCGCAGGCCGTAGGAAGTCAGTGTTTTGGAGCAGCTGAAGCATACTGTGATCAGCATATTGTCACTGATGTCGTTGAAGACATCCATATAGTCGTGAACGTGAGGGAGATTATTGGAATAATCCATGTAGGCGATGTCATTGATGATCACGCACGGATGGGAACGTGAGCACTCCTTCAGGAAGCTGATCAGTTCCTGCCATTCCGTTTTTGTCATCGAATAGCCGGTCGGGTTATGGCACGGGTCATTGAGAATCAGAACGATTTTATCCTGATGGGCCATGACTTCCTTAACCGTTTCCCTGATGGAGGCGAGATTGAAGGAATCACCGTCAAACATATGATAGCTGACATGATTGATGCCGTTTTCATGCGCCATCAATGTGTAGCTTCCCCAGGCGATGTCCGGAAGGATCAGTGTTTCACCGGCATCGAGGAAAGTGGTGATAGCGGTGGAGATGGCACCGCTGCCGCCCGGCGTGGCGATCACGCTGGAACAAAGATCGACATTGCTCGGACCGATGACCCAGTCATAAACGGCTTTCCGGTAGGACGGATTGCCGATGATGCCGGACGCATAACGGGCTTTGACACGGTGATCGATCGCATCATAGTGATCGAAAACGGTATCCAGCGCGACGAGTTTGCCGTCTTCGCTGTAAAGCGAACCGATGGTCGCGTCGACCACGTTCTCTTCACCGTTCGCGGCTTTGTCTTCTCTGGCCAGCTGGGCAATACTGAAGACGCCGTCGACCATTGGTGTCAGATCTGCGCTTTTCCTGGTAAATACCATAATGTTTGTCTCCTTTATTTTTCAAATAGATATGTGCCGATGCGGACCATGTTCGATCCGCACGCGAGTGCTTCTGTATAATCGTCGCTCATACCCATGGAAAGGATATGAATGTCATATGTCTGATGCAGAGTGTCAAACAGTTCTCTGCCTTGGGTGAAGACTTCCCGGATGCGTGCTTTGTCATCCGTATGCGGGCCCATGGCCATGATGCCTTCGATCCGCACATGCTCAAGTTTTTCGCAATGGGCGAAGAGGGCGTCCGCTTCCGATGCGTCCAGACCGCTTTTACCGGTGTCTTCAAGAGCCAGATGGAATTCCGCCAGCACCGGAATGACTTTTCCGATCCGGGCTGCTTCCTTTTCAATGACATCAGCGAGGGCGATGCTGTCGAGCGACTGGATCATGGACACGTACGGCAGGATCTTCCGTACTTTGTTGCGCTGCAGATGGCCGATGAAGTGCCACTGGATATCTGCCGGCAGAACTTCCGCCTTGCTGATCAGTTCTTCCGCCCGGTTCTCAGCGAAGATCCTTTCTCCCTGTTCATAATAGGAAAGGATCTCTTCCGGCGTGCGGTGCTTGCTGACGATGCACAGGACGGCAGATGTGCCGGTATTCTGTTTTACGGTATCGTAATGGTCCCGAATCATATGCGTTATTATAACACCAATCAGCGCAACAGGCAGGGCAGATGAAAAAAAGTGAACGCAGAGGCTCACTTAAAGGAAATCGGAACAGAGTTTTCCTCCCTGATCAGATTGCGGCGCTTCAGGATGGGAATCATAACCGAGAAGACCGCGACCAGGATGATGATCTCGATCGGCAGAAGGACCGTGTTCTTGATCAGGCTGTTGGTGGCATAAAAGATATAGCCTTTGGAATACAACATGGAAGACCAGAGCGATCCGAGCAGGACGTTGACAAAATAGTTGATGACAAATTTGGCGCCGGCCAGCTTCAGAACGGTGATCTTTGTGTCATAGAGGAACAGACCCCAGATCATGGCCGCCAACATGGCGGTAATCGTGTAGCCGATGAAGAACGGTCCGGTCGGGAACAGCATGACACCGAGCAGATCGCTGATCAGGCCGGATACCAGACCGGCAGCTGGGCCGATAATGGCTCCTTCGACAGCCGATACGATGAAACTGACGCTGATACGCAGGTTCTCAGCTACCGGAATGAACATTGAGTTGACAACCACGCGAAGGGCGATGAAGACAGCCATGATGGCCAGGTATTTTGTGCTTTTGAGGTTGGATGCTGATTTCAGCCACATTTCTTTTCTGAACATAAAAACCTTCTCCTTTCTCCATCATATGAAGTCCGGGAAGGCACTTTTCACATAATGGGATAAGTAATAACAACCGCAAGCTGTTTGCTTTTCGTCTGCGAGATTCCCATATTCGCAGCACTTGACGCAGTATTACGAGACATAGATTATCATATACACAATCGCTGTCAACTGTTTGGCGCTCTGTCCTGTCCGTGATAGAATGAAAGACATGGTAAAAACTGCTGTAACATGTGAAGATTCACGCCTGATCGGAGCTTTGCGGAAAGCCGGTGCCGATGAGGTGATCCTGGCTCTTGAAAACGGCTGCTTCAGTGCTCTGAAGCCTTTTGCGGCCGACGAAATCATCGCCCTGGTATCCGCGGTCCATCTGGAAGGCATGACGCTTTCCGTGCTGATGAACCGGCTCTTTCCGCAGGATGAGATCGCTTCGTTTCAGAATCAGATGATCTGGCTTCTGAACGAAGGCGCTGATCATATCATCGCTGCCGATCCCGGTCTGCTTTATCATGCCCAGGCCAAAGGCGTGCTGGACCGGGTGATCTTTGATCCGGAGACCCTGATGACGAATTCCCGTGATGCTTTGTTCTACAGTCAGCTGGGAGTTTCCTCAGTGATGATCTCCCAGCTGCTCTGTGAAGAGGAGATCCTAGCCATTGCCCGCAATGTGCCGGGCTGTTCGCTGTGTGTTTTCGGCCATCAGCTGATGAGTGTTTCCGGCCGGCCGCTGCTTGAAGCCTATGCGCTGCGCAAAGGCACAGACAGTCTGCGGGGCAGGAAAAACCTTCTGCTGAAGGAAGAGAAAAGGGAAGAGAAGATGCCCGCCTATGAGAATGACTATGCGGCCATGATCTACAGTGACTATATTCAGGATTCCTTTGACCAGCTTGCCTCCTTTGCCGAAAACGGCATCAGCCGCATTGTCCTTCAGGGTGTTTTCCTGCCGGAAGAAATGCTGCTGGATGCTGCAGCGACCAGCCAGAAAGTTCTGGCCGGCGATCTAAACAGCAAAGAAGCGTTCAGAAAGAAATACAGCGCCATGCCGCTGTCGGATGGATATTATGGGATTAAGACGATTAAGTGACAACATGAAAAAACCGGAATTATTGGCACCGGCCGGTGATCTGAAGCGCTGCAAGACCGCCATCCGTTACGGTGCCGATGCCGTGTATATCGGCGGCCGTTCTTTTTCCCTGCGTTCGCGTGCTTCCAATTTCACGATGGATGATATCCGGGAAGCCTGCGCATTTGCCAGGGAACACGGTTCCGTGATCCACGTGACAGTCAATATCATTCCCCATGAAGAAGACTTTGACGGTCTTCGTGAATACCTGATGGAACTGCAGGATGCCGGTGTGCACGCTGTCATCGTTGCTTCACCGGCGATCATGAAACTGGCCCGTGAAGCAGCCCCGAAACTGGAGATCCACTGCTCGACACAGCTGTCAGTGACAAATGCCGATGCCGCCCGTTTTTTCCGTGAACAGCTTCATGCCGACCGGGTCGTTCTGGCCCGTGAGTGCACGATGGCTGATGTCAGAAAAATCACGGCTGTCTGCCAGGCGCAGACGGAAGCGTTTATTCACGGCGGCATGTGTGTCAATTACTCGGGCCGCTGCACGCTGTCCAACCGCATGACCCTGCGGGATGCCAACCGGGGCGGCTGTGCTCAGAGCTGCCGCTGGCTGTATCATCTGTATGAACAGGATCAGGAACTCAGTGATGAAGATCTTCTGACCATTGGCTCCCGCGATCTGATGTGCGCTGAATGGATCTGGCCGCTGATCGAAGCAGGCGTGTCCTCGTTCAAGATCGAAGGCCGGATGAAGACGGAATACTATGTCGCATCCATCGTCAGTGCTTACCGGCATCTGATCGACGAGATCTGGGAAAACCACGGACCGCTCTCTGGCGAACGCATGGCGTATCACCGCCGGCAGATCATGTTCGCCGAAAACCGTCAGACCTGTGATGGCTTCTACGGCGGCCAGGCGGATGAAAACTCGCTGATCTATCACATGACCAGCGACGCTGACGTCAACCATGACTTCCTCGGCACTGTGAAGGCCTATGATCCGATCCGCGGCACGGCCCTGATCGAAACAAGAAACGTCTTCAGCACCCATGAGACAGTGCAGATTCTCACGCCCGATGAAATGCACGGTGATTTTGAGATCACTTCCATCACCGATACGGAAGGGAATGAACTCACTTCCAGCCGGCGGCCGATGGTATGCGTTGAAATACCCGTACCCTGGCAGGTCAGGGAAGAAGATATTCTGCGGAGGTCAAGATGATCATAGAAGGCAATCTCAGTGTCAAGGCGGCTCTGCTCGGACAACAAAGAGAAGTGCTGCGGCTGTATATCGACGAAGAGAAGCACAGCCGTGACCTTTCGTATATCAAACACCGGGCAGACGAAAAGAACGTGCCCATTACATATCTGTCCCGGCCGGAAATCGACGCAATGGCATCCGGTCATACGCACGGCGGTCTGCTGGCTGAAGTGACACCGGCCCGCTGGCAGGAACTGTCGGACATCCATGCCGAAAATCCGTTCTACGTACTGGTTGAAGGCATCGAGGATCCGTTCAACCTCGGCTATATCATGCGCACGCTGTACAGTGCCGGCTGCTGCGGTCTGCTGCTGCGCAAACGCAGCTGGGAAACAGCGGAAAGCACGATCATCAAAGCCAGTGCCGGCGCTTCCGAATATCTCAACGTCGTCATGTGCGAAGATCCGGTGGCGGCCATCCGCCGGTTGAAAGAACAGGGTGTCGTCTGCTGCGCGGCGATGCGCAAAGATGCCGATATATACTACGAAGCGGACTTTACCGTCCCGCTTCTGCTGGCTATCGGCGGCGAAATGCGCGGTCTTTCATCAGCTGTTCTCAAAGAGATCGACCGCAACATCTACATTCCTTATGCGAATGACTTCCGCAACGCTCTGAATGCCGCGGCGGCAACTGCCGTGCTGGCTTTCGAAGTGGAACGGCAGCGGGCATCCGCTCTGCGGATCTGATCCGCATGACCAGAACAGTCACAGGAGAGTGGTAAAGACAATGATGAAACTGGAATTCCGCGACATCCATGAAAACGACGAGCTGCTGCCGGAAAGTGTCAGTCAGTTTCTGATGCCGTACACCGACCGTTATACGATTCAGACCGCTGAGATCGATCCGGCTTTCGCTGACGGCGCAAACATGCATGAACAGTACGGTGTCGCTTATGAAGAGGAACTGAACTGTCTGGTCGTTGAAGGCAGCCGCAATGATACAAAGAAATACGCCGCCCTGGTGGTGCCGTACGGCAAAAGGGCGAATATGAACGCGAAGGTCAGAAATCCGCTCGATGCCAAGAAGGTATCTTTCGCCGATCTGAATTATGTAACGGCGGAAACCGGTATGGAATACGGAAGTATCACGCCCCTCGGACTGCCGGAAGACTGGCTGGTGCTGATCGACG
The DNA here is from genome assembly GCA_902793635.1 of uncultured Erysipelotrichaceae bacterium. Classification (GTDB taxonomy): domain Bacteria; phylum Bacillota_I; class Bacilli_A; order Erysipelotrichales; family Erysipelotrichaceae; genus Bulleidia. The sequence continues at coordinate 35,758 of CADBEA010000008.1, forward strand.
CGGAAGTGATGAAACAGGAGAATGTCATTGTCGGCGGCGGTCTGGCGAAGTCCAAACTGCGTCTGCCCTCAGCCCTGTTTAACGAAATGTCAAACGTCAGGATCATTGAAGGCCTGGCAAAGGAATAAAAGAAAATCATGGAAAAGATCACGTCGGTACACAACGAAAAAATCAAGAAATGGACATTGCTGCATAAAAAGAAATATCGTGATGAAAGCGGCCTTTTCCTCGTGGAAGGGGAACATCTGATCGAAGAGGCGCTGAAAGCCGGCTGTGTGCGGGCGATCCTGTTTGATCAGACATGTCCTTTCGAATTCAGCCATCTGATCCAGGTGACACCGGAGATCATGAAGAAACTGTCCGCCAATGTATCCGATGTGCATCTGATCGCTGTCTGCAGCCAGGCGCAGAAAGAGCCGGTGTACCGGTGCCGGGCTGTGCTTCTTGACGGTGTGCAGGATCCCGGCAATCTCGGCACGATCATCCGGACCGCTGTCTCGTTCGGCTATGACGTTGTCATCTGTTCGAAAACATGCGCTGATCTGTACAACGAGAAGACGATCCGCTCCACCCAGGGTGCTTTCTTCCATATCCCGCTGATCCGCACCGAGCTCAGCGATGCCCTGAAGGAACTGCAGAAGGACGGCTTCATCATTTACGCCACGGCACTCGACAGTTCCGTGCCGCTGCAGAGCATTGAAGCAGCTGAGAAGATGGCCTTTGTCTTCGGCAATGAAGGGCAGGGGGTCAGCGAAGAGATCCAGAGGCTGAGTGATCAGCGTGTCCGTATTGAAATGGACGGCTTCGAATCACTCAACGTGGCGGTCGCGGCCGGCATCATCATGTATCGTTTCCAGTAAAAAAACATTGCCCGCAGTATTGCGGACAATGTTTTTTATCGGATTCAGCGCTGTTTGTAGCGGATGACTTCACCGCTCCAGGCTTTCTTCAGGATCTCCTGCATATCGCGGACCATCGGCACACGCGGATTGGCTGGCGAGCACTGATCTTCATAAGCGAGATATGCCAGTTTTTCAGTTGCCTTCATCCAGTCTTCCTCGTTCAGATACGGCAGGCTGCAGAACTTCATGTCGATACCGCTGTCACGGCCGAGTGTTTCGACTGCTTTGGCAAATGCTTCGACACCCTGCTGCAGGTTTTCGACCTTCAGGCCGATTGCCTGGGCCAGTTCACAGTAACGCAGGTCGGCGATGTAATGCTTGTACTTCGGCCAGATACCCGGCTTTTCCGGCTTGGTGCCGTTGTAACGGATCGTATATGGCAGCAGAATCGCATTGGCGAGACCGTGCGGCACGTGGAATTCAGCACCGACTTTGTGAGCCATTGAATGGTTCATGCCAAGGAAGGCATTGGCGAACGCCATACCGGCCATGGCGGAAGCGTTGTGCATCTTCTCGCGGGCTTCCGGATCTTTGGCGCCGTTATGAACCGCTCTTGGCAGATATTCGAAGACCATCTGCACGGCCTTCAGGGCGAGGGCATCGGTGAAGTCAGTTGCCAGTACGGAGACATAGGCTTCGACTGCGTGAGTCAGTACGTCCATGCCGGTGTTGGCGGTGATCGCCGGCGGCAGGGTCATTGTCAGAGCCGGGTCGATGATGGCGACGGTCGGCGTCAGTGAGTAGTCGGTCAGCGGATACTTGATCTGCGTTTCCTTATCGGTGATGACGGCGAACGGGGTGACTTCCGAACCGGTTCCGGATGTCGTCGGAATGCATACCAGATTGGCTTTCTTACCGAGTTCCGGATACTGGAAGGCACGCTTGCGGATATCCATGAACTTCTGTTTCAGATCGTCGAAGTTGACTTCCGGATGCTCATAGTAGAGCCACATGCCTTTGGCAGCGTCCATCGCGGAACCGCCGCCGAGAGCGATGATCGTATCCGGCTGGAAGGAGTTCATCAGTTCGAGACCCTTGCGGACAGTCTGAATGGACGGATCCGGTTCGACGTCGCAGAAGAGTTCATAGGTGACTTTGTTGATGCGCTGGGCCAGCTGGTCTGTGACTTTGTCGACATAGCCGAGTTTGACCATCGACTGGTCGGTGACGATGAAGACCTTATTCATTTCCCGCATGTCATGCAGGTATTCGATCGAATTCTTTTCAATATAGATTTTGGACGGAATCTTGAACCACTGCATATTGTTTCTCCTCTCACCGACCTTTTTGATATTCAGCAGATTCACGGTGCTGATATTGTCAGATACACTGTTGTGCCCATAGGAGCCGCAGCCCAGCGTCATGGACGGAATAAAGGAATTATAGATATTGCCGATGCCGCCGAAGGTGGAAGGGGAATTCCAGATGATACGGCAGGCTTTTATGCGGCGGCCGTATTCACGGACGAGGTCCTCGTTGGCGGTATGAATGGCGGCGGAGTGACCGGTGCCGTTGAACATGACCATCGCTTCGGCTTTGTCGAGACCGTCAGCGACGTTCTTTGCTTTCAGCATGGCCAGAACCGGTGAGAGTTTTTCTCTGGTCAGCGGTTCGTTCGGTCCGACTTCCTTGCATTCAGCGATGATGATGGAAGTGTCGGGATCGACTTCGAAACCGGCCTGCTGGGCGATCCAGAAGGCGCTCTTGCCGGCGACCGCGCCGTTCAGACGGGCTTCCTGGCATCCTTCGCCATATGCTTCGGCATTGAACATGAAGCGTTCGAGTTTTTTCTTTTCTTCTTTTGTCACATAGTGGACATTGTAATGACGGAATTCATTCTTGACGTCTTCATAGATTTCCTGATCGACGATGACAGCCTGTTCGGAAGCGCAGACCATGCCGTGGTCGAAGGCTTTGGAAAGGGCGACGTCAGAGACTGCCTGGGCGATGTCGGCTGTCGTTTCGATATAGGCCGGGACATTACCGGCACCGACGCCGAGAGCCGGTTTGCCGCAGCTGTAGGCGGCTTTGACCATGGCGTTGCCGCCGGTCGCGAGGATCGTCGAAACACCCGGATGGTTCATCAGGGCGCTGGTCGCGTCCATGCTCGGAACTTCGATCCACTGAATGCAGTTTTCCGGCGCGCCGGCCGCGACTGCCGCATCATACATGACCTTGGCAGCTGCCGCTGAGCACTTCTGGGCATTCGGATGGAAGGCGAAGATGATCGGGTTTCTCGTCTTGAGGCAGATCAGTGATTTGAAGATCGCCGTGGATGTCGGATTGGTGACCGGGGTGATGCCGGCGACGACGCCGACCGGTTCAGCCACATATTTCAGGCCTTTGACGGGATCTTCGTCAATGATGCCGACGGTTTTCTGATTGCGCATGTGATTGACGACATACTCGCAGGCGAACAGATTCTTCGTTGCCTTGTCTTCAAAGACACCGCGGCCGGTTTCTTCAATGGCCAGTTTGGCCAGTTCGCCATGTTTGTCCAGTGCCGCGACGGAGCACTTGGCGACGATGTAGTCGATCTTCTCCTGATCGAAATGCGCGTATTCGTCCAGTGCTTTCAGAGCCTTCGCAACTTTTTCGTTTACTTCCGCCACCGGTGTCGGAGCGGGTACTTCAACTGCGGTTTTTGCTGGTGATTTCGTTGTTTTTCTACGTTCAGCCATACAGTTTCCTCCTGGTGAATAATTTCACGAACTTACGTTACCATGTTATTATGTCAGATGCAACACATATGATAAAAAAATCACAAATTAACAGACAAGTTTTTTGATGATAAAAAAGGGCGGTCAGAACCAGCCATAGGAAAAGCGTTTTTCGTCCGGTTTGACCTCCGTCGGTTTGACCGTGATGTCGTCGACGCGGATAAATCTGCCGTCGCCTTTGGCAACCGCCGCAAGAAAACTGTCGATGTCCGCTTCTTCGCCCTGAACGAAGATCTCGACCATGCCGTTGCTCATATTCTTCACTGAGCCGGTCAGTCTGCGTTTCTGCGCCTGCAGAGTAACGAAGCCGCGGAAACCGACGCCCTGAACCTGTCCTTCAACGATCACATGATAACGTTTCATAAAATCTCCTGACAGTTACAGTATAGCAATTCCTCCTTTCTTTTTAAAAGAAGAAGAATATAATAAATGCATTGCGGAGAACAATATGGCAAACATACTTCTGAATATTTCAAACTTTGACGCACCCTGGGCATATGCGAGTCTGTCACAGTATCTGACAGCTGATAAAAAAGTGCTGATCCTGCCGCTCAGCTATCATGAGGACTGGATCACGGATGACCTGGAGTGGCATCACGAATACGGCAAGGGGACAGACGGCTATGAAATGCTGATACGGCCGTTTCTTTCCTATGGCATAAAGGAAAAGAATATCCACTGGGTCAACTACTATGAAGATGACGAAGTGAGTGCCCGTAAGAAACTGGAGTGGGCTGATGTGCTTTTCTTTACCGGCGGCTATCCGGACTGGATGCTGCAGAGGCTCTATGATTTCGGCATCGAACAGGCGGTGCATGACTTTGACGGTGTCATCATGGGCACCTCAGCCGGCGCCCTGATCCAGCTGGAGGAATATCATCTGACACCGGAAGACGGTTACGAATTCCAGTATCAGTACGGCCTGGGGATGCTGTCGGGCTTCGACCTCGAAGTGCATTATGAAGAAGATGAAAGACATCTTGAGGCAATCATCCGGACCATCGAGGAAAAGGGGATCCCGGTCATTGCCATGCCGAATGAAGGAGGTCTCTTGATCGACGGCGATCATTTTGAACTGCTGGGCGGCTCATTCATCCTCGACAGCCGGCATCTTGACGAACTGTACGAAACCTGCGAATACCTGCGTTATCTGTGAATGGCTGAAAATGCCGGAAGAACTTGAAAAAATCATTAATTCTTCTATAATCATAGATATTGAAAACGCTATAAAGAAAAGACCAGTACCCGCAGTGCGAAGTCACAGAGAGGGATCCGGATGCTGAAAGGATCCTGTCCGAGCGGCGGCGAATTCACTTTTCCAGTGAGGTTAATCCCCTCCGGATACTCCCGTTACGAGTCAACTGAGGTGCATGTCCATATACCGGACATGAATCAGGATGGTACCGCGTGTCAAGCGTTCCTGTATTTTTACAGGAACGTTTTTTGTTGGAGGAAAGAAAGAAATGGACAAGATCACAGAAGTACAGAATCAGGCCCTCGAAGCAATTGCGGCGGCCGGCGATCTGGATGCCCTGCAGCAGGCCAGGATCCGCTATCTTGGCAAAAAAGGCGACATTCAGGCATTGATGAGTGAAATGAAATCCCTGCCGAAGGAAGAAAAACCGGCTTTCGGCCAGAAAGTCAATGTGTGCAAGCAGGTTGTCAGCGAAGCCCTGGAGAAGCGCCAGGCAGAATTGCAGAAAGAAGCACTGGCAGCCCAGCTTGTCGAAGAGAAGATCGATATCACGCTGCCGGGTACAAAACACAGCATCGGCACGATGCATCCGCTGTTCATGATCCAGCAGGAAATCGAAGACCTCTTTATCGGTATGGGCTATAAAGTGGCGGAAGGTCCGGAAGTCGAACTGGACCATTACAACTTCGAACTTGCCAACATCCCGAAGGACCATCCAGCCCGCGATATGCAGGATACCTTCTATGTTGATCCGAATACACTGCTGCGCACCCACACGACAGCCATGCAGATGCGTGAGCTGGAGAAGGCGGAAGGCCAGACACCGATCAAGCTGATCTGCCCCGGCAAGGTGTACCGCAGAGACGATGACGATGCGACTCATTCCCATCAGTTCATGCAGTGCGAAGGTCTGGTCGTCGGCGAACATATCACCTTGGCCGACCTGAAGGGAACACTCGAACACATGGCCAATACGATGTTCGGAAACGGCCGTCAGATCCGCTTCCGTCCGTCCTACTTCCCGTTCACGGAACCGTCTGTTGAAGTCGATGTCTCCTGTCCGTTCTGCAACGGCAAGGGCTGCTCGGTCTGCAAGGGCTCGGGCTGGATCGAGATCCTCGGCGCCGGTATGGTGCATCCGCATGTTCTGGAAATGAACGGTTTCGATTCCGAAAAGTGCACCGGCTTTGCTTTCGGTATCGGTCTTGAACGTATTGCCATGCTGAAATACGGTATCGACGATATCCGTAATTTCTATATCAACGACGTCAGATTCCTGAAGAATTTTGACCGCTTTGACTGAGGAGGGAAACGGAAATGAGATTAAGTTACAAATGGCTGAGCGAGTATGTCGATCTTTCCGGCATCACTCCTGAAGAACTGGCTGAAAAAATGACGACGGCCGGCCTGGAAGTGGAAGGCATCGAACCGATGGCACAGGGTTCCAACCTGGTGATTGGCGAAGTCGTCGAATGTGAAGATATCCCGGAAACACATCTGCATGCGACCGTGACAAGAATCGGACCGAATCCGGAAGATGTCACGAAGATCGTCTGCGGCGCTCCCAACTGCCGCAAGGGCCTCAAGGTCATTGCCGCGCTTCCCGGCGCTGAACTGCCGGGCGGCACCATTACCGCCAAGCCGCTTCGCGGTTATGAATCCAATGGCATGCTGTGTGCGTTATATGAACTGGGCGTCGATAAGAAAAACCTGACGGAATACCAGCTGTCCGGCATCGAGGAACTTCCTGCCGATGCTCCGGTCGGTGAAAGAAATGTCTTCGAGTATCTCGGTCTTGACGATACGATCCTCGATGTCTCCCTGACCCCCAACCGGGCAGACTGCTCCTCGATGTGGAATATGGCCAAGGAAGTCGGCGCCATTCTGCACCGCGAAGTAAAATGGCCGGATTATGAAGGCAAGGCAGACGTCGGCACCCCGACATCCTTCAAAGTCGCAAGCAGAACGGAAAAATGTCCGGCTTTCACCGGCAAGGTCGTCAACCATGTCAAGGTCGGACCTTCCCCGAAGTGGATGGTCAACTACCTGCATGCGGCCGGTATGAATTCCATCAACAACGTTGTCGACATCTCCAACTTCGTCATGCTGGAAACCGGCCAGCCGCTGCATTATTACAACCTGGCCAAACTGCCGGCCGGCGATATCACGGTCGTCGATGACAGAGAACTGACGATGACAGCTCTGGACGGTGAACAGTTTGATATCAAAAAGGGTGATCTTCTGATCACGACCGGCGGCGAAGCTACCGGTATTGCCGGCATCATGGGCGGCGAGGAGTCGATGATCGACGAAACGACCGAAGGAATCTTCATCGAAGCTGCCAACTTCAACGCTGTCAGCATCCGCCGCACATCGATCCGCCTTAACCTGATCACCGAAGCGGCCCAGCGCTTCACCAAGGGCATCGAACCCCTCAGCATGAAGAAGGCGGTCGACCGCTCCGTTCAGCTGCTTGAAAAATATGCCGACGCGTCCGGTTTCGAAGAGACGATCCTCTGCGGCGACCACAGTTATCAGCCGGTCGTTGTCAAGGAAACACTGAGCCATTGCAATGATCTGCTTGGTACGGAATTCTCGATGGACCAGGTCACGGAAGCCCTGAAATGGCTGGATTTCAAACCGGATGTCAACGGTGACGAGATCATCTGCCATATTCCGAGCTACCGTACGGATATCGAAAGACCAGCGGATATCGACGAGGAAGTCATCCGTCTGATCGGCTTTGATTCCCTGAAGAGCACGCTGCCTTACATGGCTGCTACCGTCGGCCGTCTGACACCGGTGCAGAACACACGCCGCCGCATCCGTGAAGTCATGCGCGCCTACGGGCTCAACGAAATCGTTACCTATACCCTGGTATCACAGGATTATATCGACAACGCATTCCATCCGGCCGGCAAAGCGATCGCCCTGGCCATGCCGATGAGCGATGCCCGCAAATATATCCGCAGTTCCCTGATCAACTCCGTTCTCGAATGCGTTCAGTACAATGAAGCACACCAGAACAGCGACAATACTTTCTTCGAGATTTCCAAGGTTTACGGCGAAGGTGCCGAAGAAGAACGTCTGGCCATTGTCTTTGACGGCCGCCTGCAGGAAGATCCGCTCTACAAGGTGGAAGAGAAGGGTGACTTCTATGCCATGAAGGGACTGATCATGAACTTCCTGGGACGTCTCGGCTTCAATGAAAACCGTATTCAGGTCACGGAGAATACCATCGATACCGACAAGTTCCATCCATACAGAAGCGCGGCAGTTTCTCTGGACAAGAAACTGATCGGTGTCTTCGGCGAAGTGCATCCGGCTTACGCGGCAAAATTCGATCTGAAGAGAGTCGTCTACGCCGAACTGTTCCTCGATACCGTCTTCGCGGCAAAAGCAGCCCGTCTGCGTTTTGAGGCAATCGACCGCTTCCCGGCTGTCGAACGCGACCTCGCCCTTGTTGTAAAGAGAGAAGTCACGGCTGCCCAGCTGCTGGCCGCTGTCAAGCGGGCAAGCTCCAAACTGATCCGCAGCACTTCGATCTTCGACGTTTACGAAGGCGAACATATCGAAAAGGGCAAGAAGAGCGTCGCTCTGCGCATCACCTATCAGGCGCCTGACCACACTCTGAAGGAAGAGGAAATCGCGCCTGTCCATGCCCGCATCCTCGCTCTCCTGAAGGAAAAACTGGGTGCCGAACTGCGCGGCTGACAACAAAATCCTGTGAATCGATCCGGGCAGACTCTGTACATCATTGCAGAGTCTGCTTTTTATGTTTTCTGAGGATTCATTTTCCGCATCCGGCTGACAGTTAAAAAATGGTATTATTTGCAGGGGAGGGTAAGCTTTATGATGATTCCGGACTGGGTGTTCCTGGCTTTCAATTTCGTTCTGATTATCACTCTGCTGTTCTGCATGGCTTTCGGCTGGCAGCAGGGCGGAAAGCATATGCTGGCGGATATTGTCAGAACGGTCCTGCAGATCGCTGTTACTGTTTTTGTCACGTATTTTCTGACAACCCACTACAGTCTGTTCAATGAACAGAAATTCTATGCATACATGGAAGGCTTAAGAAACGCATCAGGCACGCCGCAGCCTTATTCACCTCTGGAAGTGAACAAGTTCCGCTTTTACAGGTCGGGAATCATCTGGTTTTTTGTCGCGCTGGTCGGTGTCGGACTGCTCTTCGGGATCATCAGGCATTTTTACCGCAAACTTCACAAAAACAGTGAAAAGAAACCCATCAGCAAAACCGATCATATTCTCGGTGAGATCCTCGGCGGTGTTCTCTTTCTGTTCTGGATCACCTTGTTCACCCCGGTCATGATTTCAACCGAGAAAGCGGATGTCTTCATCAACGGATCCGATCTCGTCAGCCGGACCGTGCTGAAATATCCTGTCAACTATGCAGCAAAACCACTGACAAAACTGATTCTGGGTGACAACCCGGCCGCCATGGTGTTTGACGACGGTCGGGAAGCAATCACCCAAGGTGTTGAAGGTTTTGCCGGCTGGATCGAAGAACATTGCGATGACGTGACGGAAGTCGCTGATCTGACGCAGCTGTTCACCATTGAGGAACAGACGAAGAACAGCCAGTGAAAAAACTCTCTGCAAGGAAAATAAAACAGGCGGTGAAGGAAGCGAAAATGTTTCTTTGTCGCTTTTTTTTAGTGTTCTGCTCGGCCTGTCTGACGGAGGAAACGTACGTTCCGGATCCGGCAATTTTATAAAGATGTAAAAAGATTTAGCACACCCCTTGACTGAGTGCTAACTGCGGCATACAATATTCCATGGTTAGCAAGAGCACCTAAAGAGTGCTAAAGGAGGCTTAAAATGTTAAGACCGTTACATGATTATGTAGTGCTTGAGAAAATCAAGGAAGAAGAAAAAACACAGAGCGGTATCATTCTGACCGAAAAGCCGAAGGATCAGCCGAGCAAGGGACTGGTCATCGCTGTCGGCCCCGGCAAAACAGAAGACGGAAAGCTTGTTCCCGTCGATCTGACAGCCGGCCAGCAGGTCATTTATAAAAAGTATTCCGGCACGGAAGTCACAGAAAACAAAAAGGATTATCTGCTGATCAAGGCAGAGGATATCCTCGCGGTCATTGAATAACAGGAGGCGCAAAACATGGCTAAAGAAATCAGATATGCAAAGGATGCCAGACAGAAGATGCTTGACGGCGTCAACAGACTGGCTGACGCGGTAAAAGTCACATTAGGTCCGAAGGGCAGAAATGTCGTTCTGGAAAAGACATACGGTTCACCGGTCATCACCAATGACGGTGTTACCATCGCCAAGGAAATCGAACTGGAAGACAAGTTCGAAAACATGGGTGCCAAGCTGGTATATGAAGCAGCCAACAACACCAACGAAACAGCCGGTGACGGTACGACAACTGCCACCATTCTGACTCAGATCATGATTGCCAACGGTCTGAAGGCAGTCGACAAAGGAGCCAACCCGGTTCTGATGAGAGAAGGCATCGAAATGGCAGCCCACGCTGCCGCGGAAGCACTTCTGAAGCAGTCCCACCAGGTAACGACCAACGATGATGTCAGAAATATTGCCACCATTTCTTCCAGCAGCGAAGAAGTTGGTAAAATCATTGCTGAAGCGATGGAGAAAGTCGGCAACGACGGCGTTATCAACGTCGACGAATCCCGTTCCTTCGAGACAACTCTGGAAATGACCGAAGGCATGCAGTATGACAAGGGCTACGTTTCCCCGTACATGGTCTCCGACCGTGACAAGATGGAAGTATCCCTCGACAGCCCGTTCATCATGGTAACTGATCAGAAGGTCAACACGATTCAGGACATCCTGCCGGTACTGGAGGAAGTCGTCAAGGCCAACAAGCCGCTGCTGATCATCGCTGATGACTATGACAACGAAGTCATGAGCACCCTGATCATCAACAAGCTGAGAGGCACATTCAACGTCGTCGCCACCAAGGCTCCGGGCTTCGGTGACAACGCCAAGAACCAGCTCGGTGATATCGCCGCCATGACCGGTGCGAGATTCTTCGCCAAGGATCTCAACGCCAACCTGGCCGATATGACAGTCGCTGACCTTGGTTCTGCCAAGAAGGTCGTCGTTTCCAAGGACAAGACAACCATCATCGACGGTGAAGGCAATCCGGCCGAAGTCGCCGCAAGAGTCAGCGAGATCAAAGCCGCGATCGAAAACACAACTTCTGATTATGACAAGAAGAAGCTGCAGGAAAGACTCGGCAAACTGACCAACGGTGTCGCCCTGATCAAAGTCGGTGCCATGACGGAAACTGAACTGAAAGATAAGAAACTGCGTATCGAAGACGCTCTCAACGCTACCAAGGCAGCTGTTGAAGAGGGTGTCGTATGCGGCGGTGGACTGGCTCTGATCCAGGCTTACAATGCCATCAAGGATGATGTCAAATCCGATACAGTCGACGTGCAGAGAGGCATCAACGTCGTTCTCGAAGCACTCAAGCAGCCGATCATGCAGATCGCTGAAAACGCCGGCTTCGACGGCAACGAGATCCTTGAACAGCAGCTGGCTGAAAAGGAAAACACCGGCTTCAACGCCAAGAGCGGTGAATGGGTCGACATGTTCGAAGCGGGCATCATCGATCCGACCAAGGTCACAAGAAGCGCGCTGCTCAATGCCGCCAGCATCTCCGGTCTGTTCATCACGACCGAAGCTGCAGTTGCTGAAATTCCGGCACCGGAACCGGCAGCACCGGCCATGCCGCAGTATTGATCCGATCATAAATCATTCTGAACCGCAGAAAACCTGCGGTTCTTTTTTTGCGTGTTATGATAGGAGCAGAGGTGTTTATGAAACTGAAAAGACTGACAGCAGCTGTATCCGTGCTTGCTTTATGTGCCTGCACAGACACTCCCCGGCCGGGTGATGTCATGGACGGCGACGGCATGATCCGTGACTTCTTTTCCTATGATCTGAAAGGAACCTGGCAGGAGATCTGGCCGGGCAGAGGCGAAACACTGATCTTCAGCAAAGACACGGTGCGCCAGATCACCGTGGAAGGCCGTGAGAGTGATATCGCGTATCAGATCGAAGACGGCAGTGAACTGCGCAGCAGCGATCATGTCATCACACTGGATACAGCAGGGAAAGAATACAATGAACTGATCTATCAGGACTTCAAGACTGAGTATGGGATGAAGGGCTATCTCTTCGCTGTATGGCCGATCACCGGCGATGATGAGCCATATCAGACGGTGAAGATCTTCCAGCATGAAGAAGACCGGAACAACTACACGGAAGAGAATCTGCCCCGGCTGACAAATAAATAAAACGGAGAGGGAAAGAAATATGAAACTGATCGTCAACGGCGATGACCTCGGCTACACCAGAGGCAATACATACGGTATCTTCCAGGCATATCAGGAAGGCATTCTGCGTTCCACGACCGCCCTGGCCAATTCACCGTATTTTGAAGACGCCATCCGGACAGCTCATGAAGAATATCCCGGCCTTGGCATCGGCGTGCATCTGACCCTGACACTGGGCAGACCGCTGAAGGAGAGCAGGACCCTGCAAGATCCGGAAACCGGCAATTTCTTCAAACTGAAGAAACTCTTTGAACAGGAGATCGACTATGATGAAGTCTATGCGGAATGGAAGGCGCAGATCGAACGCTTTATCGAAGTGTCCGGCCATAAGCCGACACATATGGACTCCCATCATCACGTATATGAAAAAACACCGCAGGCCCTGAAAGCCGCGATGCGTCTTGCGGAAGAATATGGTCTGCCGATGCGCAGTCATGGAGATTTCGCATTTGTCAGCAGTTTCAGCGGTCCCTCAGCAACAAAGGAATATCTGCTGCAGATCCTGGCAGAAAACAGCGGCCGGGATATCGAACTGATGTGCCATCCGGGCTGGTGTGATCTGGAACTCTACCGGCAAAGCAGTTACGCATTGGAGAGAGTGAAGGAACTGGCTGTGCTGTGCGATCCGGAAGTCAGGAAGTATATTGAAGAACATCACATTGAACTCTGTCATTACTGATAGACAGGATAAAGGACGGGCTGCTGAGAGATCCGACTTCTTTCCACGTGTCTGAAGAAAAAGAACAGTTTTCCGATCAACAGTCCGGAATTCTGCCGCTGTATGAGGCAGAACAAAAAAGATAACCGGATAAAACACTGTCAGAATAGACTTGCATACAAGAATGACCGAAAGGACCCTTTATGAACAAGAGACCTAATATAATCATTATCAATCCTGATGAAATGCGCTGGGATACCATGGGTCACATGGGAAATCCGGCCGCCTGCACACCGCGCCTGGACGCCTTCGCAAGGGAAGACGCTGTATCGTTTGAAAACGCCTTCTGTCAGAATCCGGTCTGCGTGCCGAGCCGCTGCAGTTTTCTGACCGGTCTGTATCCGCATGTTCATGGTTTTCGCACCATGCATTATTTGAAACACGACGGCAGTGACACACTGTTTTCTGAACTGCGTCAGAATGGCTATAAAGTCTGGATGAATTCCCGCAACGATTTCATCGCCGCCAATGTGCCGGGCCTGATGGCCACCCAGTTCGATGAACTGCAGACCTACGGAGCGGGCGGAAACATTGATTCCGCTAAAGGTCATGCCGTATCGGAAGAGTTCCCGTACTCGCACTATATCGGCGTGGTAGACAAAGTGACGACCGATATGGCCGATACAGAAGCCGCCTGCCAGCGTATCAGAGCCGTGAAGGAAGGCGATGATCCGCTCTGTCTGTTTATTGGCTGGGCGAATCCGCATGTGCCGTATGTGACGGATAAAGAGCACTATGACCGTATCGATCCGGCGAAGATTCGCGAACGCGTGCATATGAAAGACTGCTCCGGCAAGTCACTGATGATCCACCGGCTGCGTGATTTCGCGGCCCTGGGTGAAATGCCGGAAGAAACATGGAAAGAGATCCAGCGGGTATATCTTGCCCAGTGCTCCTATATCGACGACCTGTTCGGTATGATCGTCGACGCTCTGAAGGACGCCGGCATCTATGATGACTCCCTGATCGTCTTCCTTTCCGACCACGGTGATTTCGCGGCTGACTTCGGTCTGCCGGAGAAAGCTCAGAATTCCTTTGAAGATGTCTTGACCAGAGTGCCGCTGCTGATCAAGCCGCCGAAGGACTGTCCCGTCGATGCCGGCAAAACATCTTCTCTGGCGGAACTGGTCGACTTCTATGCCACCATCATGGACTATGCCGGTGTCGCGCCGACGCACGATCAGTTTGGTGTCAGTCTGCGTCCGATCGTCGAGAACAGGGAAGCAGCCGGCCGTAAGTATGTCTTCAGTGAAGGCGGCAGACTTGCCCATGAAAAACAGGCGGACGAATATCATAAGTACGGAGAAGACGGACCGCCGAAAACAAGTGACTACTGGGCGAAGATGAATGCCGAAGCGGATGATGAGGCCCATGCCAAAGGTACGATGATCCGCGACAGCCGCTATAAATACGTTCTGCGTCTGAACGGAGATGATGAATTCTACGACCTTGAAAAGGATCCGCAGGAAAAGATCAACCGTATCGATGTTCCGGAATATGCATCTGTCATCCTGAACATGAAACTGGAAATGCTGAAGTGGTATCAGGCAACCTGCGACACAGTGCCGCGGAAATTCGACTCCCGTTTCCTGACGCCGGAATCGCTCACGCCGCAGAAATAATGACGAAAAGAAGATCATCGGGGTCTTCTTTTTCAGTGGGAGGAAAATATGCTACAGTAGGTGGCAGGAGATACCGCGTATGAATGTTTATGACTGGGACGATACGATTTACCGGGGTGATTCGACCTTTGGGTTCGTGAAATATCTGTATGTGAAATATCCGAAAACACTGCTCAGCATTCCCCGCACGGCACTGTGCGGACTGCTGTTTGTGCTGAAGATCATGCCGAAACTGACCTTCAAGCAGAATCTGTATCACATGTTCGTGTTCGTTGACGACATGGAGAAGGCAGTGGAGGATTATACATCCACGCATCTTGACCATGTCAAGCAGTGGTATCAGGATCACCGGCAGGAAGACGACGTGGTCATTTCCGCCTCGCCGGAATTCCTCATCTCGTCGTTCTGCGAAAAAGTGCATATCAGAACCTGCATGGCCAGCAAGGTCAATATGCATACCGGTATATATGACGGTCTGAACTGCCATGGTGAAGAGAAGGTCAGACGCTTTCATGAGATCTTTCCGGAAGGGAAGATCCAGGAATTCTATTCTGATTCCTATTCGGACACACCGCTGGCCCGACTGGCTGAGAAGGCATTCATCGTCAAAGGGGACGAGCTTCTTCCCTGGCGGAAATTCTGAAAAAATGCAGCTGCTTCCATAGCGGCTGCTTTTTGTAATACAATGGACGGGCAATGAAAAGAACAGTACTGGGCATCCTGGCACACGTGGATGCCGGCAAGACAACCTGTATCGAAAGCATGCTGTATCTGTCCGGAGCAATCCGGAAAATGGGACGTGTCGATCATAAAGACGCCTTTCTTGACTATGATGAGCAGGAAAGGGATCACGGCATTACCATTTATGCCAAAGAGGCGCATTTCGTCTATGGCGATACGGAAGTTTTTGTCATTGACACACCCGGTCATGTCGACTTTTCAGCCGAGATGGAACGCACCCTGCAGGCACTGGACCTGGCGGTCATTCTGATCAACGGCCAGGACGGTGTGCAGGCTCATACCGAAACGATCTGGAACTGTCTGGCGACTTATCACGTGCCGTGTCTGATCTTCGTCAATAAAATGGATATTTCCTTCCGCAGCGAAGAAGAACTGCTCAGTGATCTGCAGAAACACTGCTCGTCTGCCTGCATCCGTTGGGACGACAATAAGGATGAAGAACTGGCCATGGTCAGTGAAGAGATGATGAATCATTATCTCGAGGAAGGACATATTCCCGAAACGATGATCAGACAGGCTGTCAACGAAAGAAAATGCTTCCCGGTTCTCTTCGGTTCGGCGCTCAAGCAGACCGGCATCCGCCAACTGCTCGATGCGGTATCAGAATACTGTCCGGAAAAGACCTATCCGGACGAATTCGGCGGGCGGGTCTACAAGATCTCCCGGGATGCCCAGGGCAGCCGTCTCTGCCATGTGCGCATTACCGGCGGCGTGCTGAAGACAAAACAGAAACTGAACGAAGAAGATAAGGTCGATCAGATCCGTATATACAACGGCCAGGATTATCAGGCGGTCAATGAGGCGGAAGCCGGCATGATCTGCGTTCTCAAGGGACCTGTTTTGCTGGAAGCGGGGCAGGGGCTCGGCTTTGAGGAAGATGCCGAAAAACCGCTCCTGAACGCCTATATGGACTATCAGCTGAGCCTGCCGAAAGGCACTGATGTTCTCGCACTTTCCGACACCATGCAGCAGCTGGCATCGGAAGATCCCCAGCTGATGATCACCAGCGATCCGGAAGCGCATGTCATCCGGCTTTCCATCATGGGTGAAATGCAGAAGGACGTTGTGCAGAAAAAGATCTATGAGCGGACCGGCATCCGGGTCGGCTTTACCGAAGGCCGGGTGGTGTTCGCCGAGACCGTGGCGGAAAGCATGGACGGTGCCGGCCACTTCGAGCCGCTGCGTCATTATGCTGAAGTTCACGTCCGTCTGGATCCGCTGCCAAGAGGCGAGGGCATCGTCGTCGCTGATGAATGTCCGCGGGACATGCTGTCGGGAAACTGGCGGCGTTCCATTCTTTCCGTTCTTCGGGAGACAAGACACCGCGGTGTTCTGACCGGTTCGCTGCTGACCGATGTGAAGATCTCTCTGACAGCCGGTCGCGGCCATCTCAAGCATACCGAAGGCGGTGACTTCCGTGAAGCGGCCCGCCGGGCGGTGAGACAGGCTCTGAAAAAGGCCGAATGCATCGTTCTGGAACCGTACTACGAATTCACTCTGAAGCTTTCTTCCGAAGTGCTGAGCCGCGCTTTATACGATCTGGAAACCAGATCAGCTGAAGTCGAAGTGGAAGATCTCGGCGAAGGCATGATGCTGATCCGCGGCAAAGGACCGGTCCGCAAACTGATGAACTATCAGGCGGAGGTATCAGCCTATACGCGCGGCAAGGGCATATTCAGCTGCCGGGCCTGCGGCTATGAAGCATGCACCGATCAGGAAGAGGTCATTGCCGAAAGAGGCTATGACAGTGAAACGGACCGCCGGCATCCGACCGGTTCCGTCTTCTGCGCGCATGGCTCGGGATTCTACGTGCCGTGGGATGAAGCGGACCGCTATATGCATATCATCATGAACCGGGAAGAAAGCACTTCTTCCTATGAGCACCGCCGTTATCATGTCGGTGAAGATGAAATGCAGCAGCTGGTGCATGCCGCATCTTCCAACAACCGCAACCTGCATAAAAACCGCAAGCCGCGCAGGAAGGAAGACGAGGAGCTGAAGAAGGTCAAGGCAAAACCGAATATGCCGCCGTACATGATCGTCGACGGTTACAACATGATCTATGAATATGAAGACCTCAAGGAACTGGCGAAAGAGGATCTTTACAATGCCAGAGAGAAACTGATCACCCGGCTGATGAACTATCAGGCCTATGTCGACATTCCAATGGCGATCGTCTTTGACGGTTATAAAGTCAAAGACAATTATGGTACTGTGCAGAAAATGGGCAGGGTGGAGGTCATCTATACCAGAACGGATGAAACCGCCGATCAGCGGATCGAGAAAATGGCCTATGACCTGCATGAGAAATACACGCTGACCGTCGTCTCTTCGGACGGCCTGATCCAGAACGCGGTATTCTCGCAGGGCGCTCTGCGCATGTCAGCCCGTGAACTGCGTTCCCGCATGGACGCGCTGGACACATTGCTGAAATGATGCGGCAGTTGCTGAAGAGATAAGCGTATTGCCGGCCGGGAAATGGTATATAATACAGATGTACATAGTGGAGGAAAAAACATAATGGACAAGTTTTTAGTTGAAGTATCTGCCCGTCATATTCACCTTAACCGTGAAGACATGGATATTCTGTTCGGTGCGGGTTCCGAACTGCATCCGATGAAGGAACTCTCCCAGCCGGGTCAGTATGCTTCCGAAGAAAAAGTCACACTGGTTGGCCCGAAGGGCAAATCCAGCGTGCGCGTTCTCGGACCGCTGCGTTCGGAAACACAGGTAGAGCTTTCCCTGACCGATGCGAGAAGCCTTGGTGTCAAAGCCATGATCCGCGAATCCGGCGATCTCGAAGGCACGACAGGCGACCTGACACTGGTCGGTCCGGCCGGTGAAAAGGCAATTACCTGCGGCGTCATCGCTGCCAAGCGTCATGTTCATATGACACCGGCAGACGCGGAAAGATTCGGCGTTGAAAACGGCGAAATCGTCAATGTCAAGATCGACACAGACGGCCGTTCCGTTGTCTTCGGCGACACTGTCATCCGCGTCAGCGAAAAGTATGCTCTGGCGATGCACATCGACACCGACGAAGCAAACGCAGCTGCCATCTCCGGCACCGCTGAAGGAACCATTATCAAGTTATAGGAAACAGCAGAAAAGCCATCGTGTGAGATGGCTTTTCATTTCAGATCAAACTCTTCACACAGTGCCTGATGGCGCTGTTTTTCTTTATCCTTGACAGGTTTGGAAGGATCGTGGAAACAGTGATGGATGACATCGGCGTCTTTCAGTACTTCATCATACGGACTGTCAGTGACGTGCTTGTCGTCGTGATGATAGATCATCGAGCAGATCAGTTCGTTTTCTTCCTCGCTCGTCTGATTCAGTTCGGCAAGATACGTCTTCGCCAGTTCGGCGCCGCGGTGGGCATGGTCTTCATAGCTGCCGGAAAGATAGGCCGCCATGTCATGCATCATCGCTGCCATGGCCGGCAGTTCCGGATCCATGCCGCGTTTTTCAGCGATCAGGACAGCCGCCAATGACACGCCGTTGAGATGAATGACAGCGGAAGTTTTCTTTTCTTCGTCGCTGACTTTCTGCAGTTCGCGGAAAATGATCGCCCGCAGGTCTTTCAGTCTGCTCATGAGTTCTCCTTCTGGTCATAGTTGCGGTAGACGATGGTGCTGTGCGGCGGCACGGAATTCAGCAGCCAGACGTTGCCGCCGACGATCGAGTTGTCACCGATCACGGTGTCACCGCCGAGAATCGTCGCGTTGGCGTAGACAATGACATGATTGCCGAGATCCGGATGACGTTTGCCGCCTTTGACAGGCAGGCCGTTTTCGTCGAGATCGAAGCTTTTGGCACCGATCGTGACACCCTGATAAAGCTTGACATGGTGACCGATCACGGCGGTTTCACCGATGACGATACCGGTGCCGTGGTCAATGCAGAAATACTCGCCGATCTTCGCACCCGGGTTGATGTCGATACCGGTCTTCTCATGGGCGTATTCCGTCATGATACGGGGAATATAGGGAACCTTGAGATCATACAGTTCATGGGCGAGACGGTAGATGCAGATGGCGTAGAAGCCGGGATAGCAGAGGATGACCTCCGCTTTCGACTTGGCGGCCGGGTCACCGTCGTAGATGGCCTGGATGTCGGTGCAGATCAGATGCATGACTTTCGGCATGCGGCTCAGAAACTCTTCCGTCAGTTCTTCCGAAACGGAAGGGTCAAGGTCGTCGAGATCACGGGCAATGGCGATTTCATAGGTCAGATCACCGATCAGCGTCGCCAGCGAAGTCTCCTGGGTATAATCCTGAAAACGGTAGAAATCAGGCAGTAAAAGCAGCTGCAGGCGTTTGATGATGCTGAGAATGCGCTTGCGGTCCGGCTTTGGCTTGCGGGTCGCGATGTTCGTGTCACGCTCCGCTTCGATTTCTTTCAGAAGTTCGTTATTGTATACTCTCATCTTTATTCCTCGGCAAACATTTTCGTGGAAAGGTAACGGTCGCCGGAATCCGGCAGGATCACGACGATTTTCTTGTTTTCGTTTTCCGGCAGTTTCGCGAGTTCAATAGCCGCATGCAGGGCGGCACCGCCGGAGATGCCAATGAGGACACCCTGGGTTTTTGCGAACATCGCGCCATCCCGGATGGCGTCATCGTTTTTCACTCTTACCACTTCATCATAGACGGAAGTGTCCAGCACGGAAGGGATGAAGCCGGCGCCGATACCCTGAATGGCATGCGGACCGGGCTGATCACCGGATAATACAGCTGAGCTGTCAGGTTCCACGGCGATGACGCGGACAGCCGGATTCTTTTCCTTCAGATAGCGTCCGGTGCCGGTAATCGTACCGCCGGTGCCCACCCCGGCCACCAGCATGTCAACCGCGCCGTCCGTATCCTGCCATATCTCCGGACCGGTCGTGTTATAGTGGGCTTTCCAGTTGGAAGGATTGTCAAACTGGGCGGGAATGAAGGAATGCGGGATGCCGGCTGCCAGTTCTTCGGCTTTGGCGATCGCGCCTTTCATGCCAAGTGTTCCGTCGGTCAGAACGATTTCAGCACCATAGGCCTGGATCATGCGGATGCGCTCCGCTGACATCGTGTCCGGCATGACGATGATCACCCGGTAGCCGTGCGAGATGCCGACCGCCGCCAGACCGATGCCGGTGTTGCCGGATGTTGGTTCAATGATCACGGAACCAGCCTGCAGACGGCCGTCTTCCTCCGCGTCCAGGATCATCTGCAAAGCCACCCGGTCCTTGATGGAACCGGTCGCGTTGACGAATTCCATCTTGCCGTAAAGCACTGCCTTAAGACCAAACTGCTGTTCGATGGCCCGCAGCTCAAGCAGCGGCGTGGAACCGATCAGCTGTTCCATGGAAGTATAAATTCTGCTCATTGTATCCTCCTTGATTGAAAAAACCGGGTATGTCCCGGTCAGTTGTCAGTGATACAGATCGTCATTACAAAACATCCTGTTCCTGAACAGTGCCGGGTAAACTCGGTATGCGGCGACAACATGCATTGTAATACAGACCTGAAATCATCTTTCATTTCCTTTTTTTTAACTTTATCACTTTGCCAAGGAGCGTCAAGCGATATGTTCATGGCTGCTGTAACGGACATTTTGCGTTCCTATCTAAAAGAAAATATAATATAAAAAAGACGAGGTTGTTTTTATGGAAACGATGCAGTCCATACTGGAAAAAGATAAAGAGAAATTTCTGCAGCTGCTGAACAGCGAAGACGACGCTGAAAGGGCAGCCGCACAGGTCAGCCGCGAACTGAGCCGCATCCTTTATGTCTTCAACGAACAGGACGAAAGCGACGCTGTCAAAAAGGCTGCCATGCAGATGATCACGGCCGCCCAGGCGTTCACGTCTCTTCTGGACAGTGCCGGTGCCACTGATGTATATCACCGCACCCGGCAGGAGACCAACAGCAATGGCCATCTGCCAGCCCGCTTCTGGATATATGTTCTGCTGACCGTTGCCTGCGGCGGCGGAGCTGTGGTGATGTATGTACTGAAAGGCAATCCGGTTTCTTCGGTCATTGAACTGCCGCTGATCCTGGCACTGCTGGTACTGATGATCTTCTTTACCTTCATGAGCGGCCGCAGCGCCCATAAAGTCACAGCCACGCCGAAAGAAGAATATCTGACAAAGACAACGTTCGACGCCATGAAGATCTACCGTTCCCTGTTCACTACGGTCGTCGCCATTGACCGCCAGCTGCAGGATGTCAGGATGGATACCGCCATGGCGGAAAAGAAACAGCGGACTGAAACACGCGGCAATCTGTCGGATGCCGAACTTGACCTGCTTTCCTCACTGCTGGAAACAGCTTTGGCGGAAGAAGGGGAAGGTGCGAAGCAGACTGTTTCGGAAATCAGTTACTATCTCCATCGGAAGGGTGCTGAAGTCGTGCATTATTCCGCCGATCACAAACCATGGTTTGACATGATGCCGTCCGGCGGCGGCTCCGGAACGATCCGCCCGGCGATTGTCATGGACGGCAATGTCCTGCGGAAAGGACTCGCGGCAGGAGGTCAGTAAGATATGGACAGATACTACGGATTTGATCTGGGCGATGCCGAAAGCGCGGTAGCCCGTCTGGAAAAAGAAGACAGCGAACCGGAAATTCTCACCGTTCAGGATGAGAAGAGTTTTATCACGGCGTTCGCCCAGCTGAAGGACGGCCAGCTGCTGGTCGGTGAAAAAGCCTGCTACGCACCCGATGCGGTGCTCCGCAAAATACGTTTCAAGAGCCGTTATCTGACAGATCCTTCTGTCAAAAAGGACATTACCGGTTTCGCGGCCGGAGTCCTCGGTGAACTGTATACCAACGCCTCGCTGCTCAAGGGCGGTGACGACTGTTTCTATATCGGCTGTCCGGCCGGATGGGACAAGGCAGCCAGAGAAGAATACCGTGAGATCTTTGAAAAGATCGGCTACCCACCGGCGAAGATCATATCCGAATCACGGGCGGCTCTGGTCAGCGCCTGTCAGTCACGCCATCTGCAGGTCGGCTATGACATTCTCAAGAAGCCGGTTCTGGTCATTGACGTCGGCTCTTCAACGACTGACTTCGCCTATATCATGGGCGGCAAGGAAGTCCAGCTGCAGACCGGCGGTGAAGTGTTCTTCGGCGGCGGCATCATGGATGAAGTGCTGCTGGAAATCTGCGTGGCGGCATCCCCGCATGCCAAGAAGATCCGCCGCATCTTTGAAGAAAGCGAACCGTGGAAGAACTACTGTGAATTCGCGGCCCGCCGTCTGAAGGAGAAATACTTCAGCGATGAGGAATACTGGCAGAACAATGAATGCACACAGATCGTGACCATCCGCCACACGGCGCTGCCGGTGCGTCTGACCCTGCATATGAGCAAGACAATCGCCGACAAGCTGCTGAACCAGAAGGTCGAGAAACTGCAGAACCGTTCGTTCAAGGAAATGTTCATCGATTCCCTCGAGGAGGCCAAGGCATCCCTGACGGAAAAACAGCCGGAAATGATTTTCCTGACCGGCGGTGTTTCCAAACTGCCGGCCATGAAGGGCTGGTGCCGGGAAGTCTTCCCGGACGCCGTGCTGATCAGCGGTGCTGATCCGGAATTCTCGGTCGCCAAGGGTCTTGCCTACTGTGGCCGCATCGATGACGAACTGCGCGCCTTCAAGGAAGAGGTGGACCTGCTGATTTCCTCAACTGTGGTGGAGCGCATCGTTTCCCAGCACATGCCGGAACTGTACAAAGCGGCGGTCAAGACGCTGATCGAACCGATCATTGAAGATGCGGCCTGGCCGGTCGTCGACCGCTGGCGCAGCGGCCATGTGGAGAAGCTTTCCGACATCAACGGCGAACTGCAGAAGGAAATCGATTTCTTCCTGCATTCCGAAAAAGCCAGAACACTGCTGACAAAACCGATCACTGCCTGGCTGAAGACAGTCGCATATGATCTTGAAGAATACACGATTCCGATCTGTACCAGACACAACGTGCCGTATTCAGCCCTGAACCTGAATTCCTATCTGGCTGTTCAGGATATCGAGATCCAGATGGCGGCGGAAGACGTCTTCGCCATCAAGGAGATCACCTGGACAATTGATACGCTCGTATCACTGATCATCGGCTTCCTGTGCGGCGGCAACGGCATTGCTGTGATTGCCAGCGGTTTCCCGGGCATCGTCGCCGGCGCTGTCATTTCGCTGCTTGTCCTCGCCCTCGGCAAGGAAAAGATGGAAGAGGCGATCCTCAACGCCAATATTCCGCACATGCTCCGGCGCCTGATCCCGAAGATGTACCTGAAAGCACGTCTGGATGTCGTCAGTGAGGAAGTGAAGAAAAACCTGTACCAGAGTCTGGAACAGGAAAAGAACGACGAGATCTCGGAACGGGTGGCCAAGGAAATCTCCGAACAGATCGAGACATGCCTGGTCCATATGGCGGAAGTCGTCGAGATTCCGCTCGGTTAAGAATAGTTTTCAAAGAGCCGGCTGGAAACAGCTGGCTTTTTTCTGCGCTTCCGACAAGATTGACCAACCGGTCAATCAATGTTATTCTGAAAACGAATATAATTGACTCGCTGGTCAATATAAAGGAGACAATATGGCAATTGACGCATTTGAGAAACTGCCGGAAGAGAAAAGGGAGATGATCATCACAGCCGGCATCCGGGAATTCGCCGGGCAGTCTTACCGGGATGTGAAAACAGATGTCATCGTCGGAAGATGCGGTATCTCCAAAGGCATTCTGTTTCATTATTTCGGCTCCAAAAAGGGCTTCTACCTGTATTGCCTGGATACGGCACTGAGGCGTTTGACAGAGATGACACCGCCGCCGGAAGGGAATGACTTCTATGAGGTGTTGTTTGCCGAAATGAAACAGAAAATGGATGTCTGCCGCAGATACAGTGATGAAATGCATATCGTCAACATGGCTTCCCGCGACGCTTCAGTCGAGATTGCCGAAGACAAAGCGGCTCTTTTGGGAAAGTACATGACGGCCGTGCATGCGGCTTCGGCAAAGACGCTGAAGCGGGCGATGTCGTTTCTCACTTTGAAGGCTACCGGTAAACCCAAGGTTACCGCGGAAGCTCTGCATGTTTATATCACTGCCATACTGAACCTCTATCTGACGCAGTATCAGCAGGATCCCGACCGGTTCTTCAGTCAGGAAAAAAGGATCCAGAAAGAGATGAAGGAATATCTTGACATGATGCTGTACGGTATCTGTACACAGGAGGAAGTATGAAAAAAACCGGCATGCTGAAGGCGATGAAGCTCTGTCTGGATTATCGGAAGATGGACGCGGATGAAAGGGAAAAACTGCGGACTGAAAGACTGCAGGAACTTGTCGCCTACGCAAGAGAACACAGTCCGTATTATAAAAAGCTGTATCAGGACATACCGGCTGATTTCCGGCTGCAGGATCTTTCGCCTGTCAATAAAAGAGAACTGATGGACCATTGGGACGAGTGGGTCACGGATCAGGAATTGAAACTGGCTGATGCGGAAGCGTTCATGACTGACCGGAACAATATCGGATCGCGGCTGAACGGAAAGTATATGGTGTTTACCACCTCAGGATCGACCGGCAATCCGCTGGTGGCCGTCTATGATAAAACGGCAGAAAACATCATGGGTGCGATCAGTGCCTGCCGCAGTTATGCCCGAAGCGAAGACTTGAAGGCATTTGTCCTGAAAGGCGGCAAAAGCATCGGTGTCTTCGCGGACGAAGGGTTTTATCTGGGCAACAGCAGTATCCGCTCGTGGCTGAAGACGATGCCCTGGAAGAGAAAACAGCTGGCCGTATCGAGCGCTCTCTGGCCGATCGATAAGATCGTCGCTCAGCTGAATGAATTCCAGCCGGCCATGCTGGGCGGTTATCCGTCCCATCTGGAACTGCTGATCGAAGAAGCGCAGGCCGGCCGTTTGCGGATCCATCCGGTGATCATCATGACCGGCGGTGAATATCTTTCCGACACCCTGCGGCAAAGACTCGCGGATACCTTTCACTGCTATGTGCAGACCTCCTATTCCTGCACGGAAGGCGGAACCGTTGCCTGCGAGTGCCGGCAGCGCCATTTCCATGTCAATGATGACTGGCTGATCGTTGAGCCGGTGGATGCCGCGGGCAATCCGGTGCCGGACGGCGTGCAGTCCGATCGGATCCTGCTGACCAACCTCTACAATTACACCCAGCCCTATATCCGCTATGAAGTGACTGACCGGGTGATCATGCATCATGAAAAGTGCCCCTGTGGCAATCCGTCACCATGGCTCGAACTGGAAGGCCGCACCGACGACGTAACTGAATTTCAGGAAGGGGATGAAACGATCCGCATCGCACCGCTGTCCTTCTACGCTTTGCTGAAGGAGATCCACGGGATCCGTCGCTTCCAGCTGATCGTTTATCCAAAAAACCGCATCGAAGTGCGTCTGGAGGAAAAGGAAGGCGAGGACAGAGGGGCATTATTCACTGCCGCAAAGACTGCCCTGACGGATTATCTGGCGGCTCAGAACGTCCATCACGTGCAGATCAGTCTGGCGGAAGAACAGCCGCGTCAGGACAAAGGCAGCGGCAAATTCAAGCATATTGTCAGCCGTCAGAAAGAAACAGCCCCACAGGATTGAAAACAACAGCAGGCAGGAAACGGAAATCGCTGATTTCCGGCGTGAATGCCTGCTTTTTTTGTGCCTGTGCATGATATAATGACAGCAGAAAATCTGTACGAGATATCATTCCCATCTGCATCAGGAATACTTTAATCATGATGTTTGCGGCAATGTAAAGGAGGAAAGACATGGCTTCATTCACAATGCAGAATGAAAAGGTAACCGTCGTCATTGACGAACAGGCTTCCGAGATTCACAGTTTCAAGAATAACAAGACCGGCATCGAATACATGTGGCAGGGCGACCCGGCTTTCTGGAAGGGCAGAAACCCGACGCTGTTCCCGATGGTCGGCTCGACCTGGGACAAGATCCTGCACATCAACGGCAAAGAGTACAAGACCGGCAACCACGGGTTTACCCGCAACAGTCTGTTTACCTGCACCGAACATGACAGCAGTCATATCGTCATGGTGCTGAAGGATTCCGAGGCAACCCGTCAGGAATACCCGTTCGGCTTTACCCTGCAGATCACTTACACACTGAAGGACGACACACTGGACATCCGCTATGACATCACCAACGAAAACGATGTCACGATGCCGTTCAACTTCGGTCTGCACCCGGCGTTCAACTGCCCGATCGAACCGGAAAAGGATTTCTTCGATTATCATATTGAATTCAACACACCGGAAACATTCAGCTGGAAGGTAACGGAACTGAATAATGAAACCGTTCTGCCGCTGAACAAGGATGCCCTTGCCGAAACGGTGATCATCACTGATCCAAAGAGCACTGTATCCACACTGACCGACGGCGTCCACGGTGTCAGCGTCGGTTACGAAAACTACGAGTGGCTGGCCTTCTGGTCACCGCAGGCACCGTTTGTCTGCATCGAACCATGGCATTCCCATGCCGACTTTGAAGAGGTCAGGGTTCCGTTCGAGGAAAGAGAAGGAACACTTTTCCTGGATGCGGGAAAGACCTGGACCACTTCCTATACGATCCGCATCTGGTAAGAACAGCGGAAAGGGGACAGAATCATGTTCAATATCATCATTACCGAAAACTATGACCTGGTATCAAGCGAAGCCTTCCGGATCATGAAGTCCGTTGTCACGAAAGGGGAGCCGGTACTCGGTCTCGCGACCGGTTCCAGTCCGATCGGCCTGTACAAGAAAATGATCGCTGACCGCAATACCAACGGCACCAGTTATAAAAAGGTCGTGACATACAACCTGGATGAATATATCGGCATTCCCCGTTCTCACGATCAGAGTTATTGGACATTCATGCACGAGAATCTGTTTGACGGTCTGAATATACCGGAAGCCAATATCCATATCCCGTGCGGCGACGCTGAGGACTTGGAGGAAGAATGCCGCAGTTATGAAGAAAAACTGCAGGAAAGAGTGATCGACCTGCAGGTTCTCGGCATCGGCTCGGACGGCCATATCGGCTTCAATGAACCGGGTACGCCGTTTGACAGCGTCACCCATATCACCGAGCTGACCCAGCAGACCCGCAGCGACAATGCCCGCTTCTTTGACGGCGATATCGACAAGGTTCCCGAAAAGGCGATCACTATGGGTCTCGCCAGCATCATGCGGGCAAGACAGATCATCGTCCTGGCGACCGGAGCCGGCAAAGCTGACGCGGTCTACGGCATGATCAAAGGGCCGAAGAGCGAAGAATGCCCGGCCAGCATCCTGCAGGACCACAGCCATGTCACAGTCATTCTCGACAAGGCTGCCGCAGCCCGTCTGTAAGTCATACTTCTTGAGCATAATCTGAATTGTGTCATAATGATTCCGGAGGTACATAACAAATGAAAGTCATTGAAACAGAAAAAGAGTTTGTTGAAACACTGAATACAAATCCGCTGGTATTTGTCGATTTCTATGCCGACTGGTGCGGACCGTGCAAGATGCTCGGACCGGTCGTTGAAGAACTGGCCGGTGAAACACCGGACGTCACATTCGTCAAGGTCAACGTTGACGATCTGCCGGACATCGCTCAGAAATACGGCATCATGTCCATCCCGGCTGTGTTTGTCTTCAAGAACGGCGAAGTCGCCAATCAGTCACTGGGCTTCCAGCCGAAGGCTGCCCTGAAAGCAGTCGTCGACGCTGCCAGATAACAGTGAAACAAGCCGTCTGCGGACGGCTTTTCATTCTTTATGATGAAAAAGATCATAACCGCCGTCTCACTGATGCTGTTTCTGCTGGCTGGATGTGCGAAACCGACAGCGGCCGGATCATGGCGGCTGATCGAGATCAGTGACGAAAGCAGCGGCATGTATATCAGCGAAGAAAACCTGGCTGGTATGGGTGTATATACCATGCAGCTATACGAAGACGGCAGCGGACAGATGAACATGGCCGGACAGCTGACCAATCTGAAGTGGGATGCTGAAACGATTACTCTGACCGCCAGCCAGCCGCAGTCCTATACCATGGAAGGCAGTCAGCTGCGCCTGCAGGATCAGGAAGCCGTGCTCGTCTTTGTCAGAGACAATTGAAACACCTGAAAACAACGGGATCGAAAGATCTCGTTTTTTCATGAAAATATATTGCAAATAAACACAGTTTCTATATAATTAGTTCGGGTTTGATAATTTCAAATCAAATGTTTAGTAAAACTAAACAGGGAGGGCTGCAAATGTATGATATCGGACATCGCATCCGGCAGCTGAGGATACAGAACGGTCTGACGCTGGAGGAACTGGCGTCCCGCACCGAACTGACCAAGGGGTTTCTGTCACAGCTGGAACGCAATCTGACATCGCCGTCCATTTCCACCCTCGAGGATATTGCCGAGGCACTGGGCATGACCATGTCACGCTTTTTTGCCGAGGAGAAGGATGAACAGATCGTCTTTACCGCAGAAGACGCCTTTGTTGACGAACAGGAAGGCAAAACACTGCACTGGATCGTTCCCAACGCCCAGAAGAATCTCATGGAGCCGGTTATCATCGAGCTGAAGCCGGACGGTGAAAGCAAGACGATTGAACCGCACGAAGGTGAGGAATTCGGCTACGTGCTGAGCGGCCGGGTCTATCTTCACAGAGACAGGGAAAGCAAGGATATCGTGATACGCAAAGGTGAAACATTCTACATCCGGGGTGATGTCGCGCATCGCCTCATCAACAAAGGCACCAGCAATGCCCGTGTGCTGTGGATCAGCACACCGCCAGTATTCTGATCTGAAGGGGAGGATATCGGAATGAAGAAACTGATTGAAGTCAAAAACGTCGTCAAGACATTCGACAGCCAGGTTGTCCTGAAAGGTATCTCGCTGGATATCTATGAAAACGAATTTGTCACACTGCTCGGTCCGTCCGGCTGCGGCAAGACCACGCTTCTGCGTATTATTGCCGGCTTCCTGGATCCGACGGAAGGCCATGTCATCATGGACGGCGAGGATATCGCCCGCATCCCGGCCTACAAGCGTGACGTCAATACCGTTTTCCAGCACTATGCCTTATTCCCGCATCTGGATGTATATGACAACATCGCTTTCGGTCTGAAGATCAAAAAGGAACCGAAGGATATTATCGACCAGAAGGTCATGCGTATGATCTCGCTGGTCGGCCTGGAAGGCTTTGAACACCGTGACGTCACCAGCATGTCCGGCGGTCAGCAGCAGCGTGTCGCGATTGCCCGCGCGCTGGTCAACGAACCGCGTGTCCTGCTGCTGGACGAATCGCTTTCCGCGCTCGACAAGAACCTGCGCAAGGAAATGCAGCTGGAACTGAAGGAAATTCAGCGTGAGGTCGGCATCACCTTCATCTTCGTCACCCATGATCAGGAAGAAGCCCTGACAATGAGTGACAAGATCGTCATCATGAAAGACGGTGAGATCGAACAGATCGGCACACCGGCCCAGGTTTACAACGAACCGGCCAACGAATACTGCGCCCGCTTTATCGGCGACTCCAATATCATCGACGGCATCATGAAGAAAGACCGTCTGGTCAGCTTCGACGATGCCGATTACGAATGCGTTGACTATGGTTTTGAAGAAAATGAAGAAGTCGATATCATGATCCGTCCCGAGGACGTCGATATCGTTCCCCGCAACCGCGGTCTGCTCAACGGCGAAGTCAAGTCGGTCCTCTTCAAGGGTGTCCACTATGAAGTCATCGTCGAAACCAGTTCCGGTACTTCCAAGACGGTCACCATGCATGTCACCAGGAGCCGTGACGTCGAGAACGCCGAAGCCCATGAGAAGATCAGTGCTTCCTCGTTCTACATGGATCTCGAAGACGTCGAGAATCTGACCGATTCCGAGGTCATCGCCCGTGCCAATGCCCAGGCCTGGGACGACAAGGACGACTTTGTTTCCCTGACCAAGGTAGCATATTCCCTGAAACCGGAAGTCGGCACATATCCGTGTACATTCGGAACCGATGCCGGCACCGAGATCACTGTCAATATCAACGTCGTCAAGCCGCAGGTCATCAAGGACGAATCCAATGAAGAAGTCATTCAGGCGTTTGACTTCTACAAGACAGCGGACGAAATCAAAGAGTCCGTGGCTCTTGATACCGATCTGATCCGCTGGGCTGATGCCTATGCCTGGAGCACGGAAGACGAATCCCGCGTCGATATCTGGGATGTCAAATATGACTTCGACGACGAGAATATCAGCGAAGGTGACTATCCTGTTACCTTCTCCACCCAGGGCCGTGAAATCAAGGTTGAAACGACCGATGCGATCGAAGAGGGTCAGCGTATCGGCCTGAAGTGGAATCCGGAAGACATTCATGTCATGAGAAAGTCCAGGTAAGGTCGGATGAAATCATTCAGCAAGATGGTTTATCCGTATGTCATATGGGCAGCCATCATGATCGTCCTGCCGATGTTCATGATCGTCCTGTATGCCTTTACGGTAAAGGGCAATTCAGTCCTGACATTTCAGTTCACATTCGACAACTTTATCCGCTTCTTCTCCGATCCGGTTTTCCCGGGTGTTCTCTGGCGCAGCCTGAAGCTGGCTGTCATCACGACGCTGATCTGCATCGCGGTCGGCTATCCGACAGCCTATGTCATGGCCAAGCTGAAGCCCAACAGCCAGGCGGTCGCGGTACTGCTGATCACACTTCCGATGTGGATCAACATGCTGGTCAGAACCTATGCCTGGCGCGGCATTCTGTCTTATATCGGAATGAGCGGTGAAGCCAAGGTCTATGTCGGCATGATCTACAACTTCCTGCCGTTCATGATTCGATCCCAATCTGATCACGGCCGCCCATGACCTGGGCGCCAACAACACCGAGACGTTCAAGCGGGTCATCCTGCCGCTGTCGCTCTCCGGTGTGGTCAGCGGCATTACCCTGGTATTCCTGCCGGCGGTATCGAGCTTCTTTATTCCCAAGCTGCTTGGCGGCGGTCAGTACGTTCTGATCGGTAACCTGATCGAGGATTACTTCATCTCGACGGGTGACTGGAACTTCGGTTCGGCGATCAGCCTGATCATGGCGCTGATCATTCTGGTTTCCATGTATGTGACCAGAAAGATCGACCGGTATACGGCACAGGAGGACAATGACTGATGGAACAGAAAACGAAACTTCACGAAAAACTCTTCCTCGGCCTGATCATGCTGTTCTTCTATCTGCCGATCATCTACGTCGTCATCTTCAGCTTCAACAGTTCGAAATCACTCTCAACCTTCACAGGTTTCTCCCTGCAGTGGTACGAGAAAATGTTTGCCAACCGGACGATCATGGAATCAATCTGGTATACCGTGGCATGCGCGGTGATCGCAACCGTCGTCTCGACGATCGTCGGCACCGTTACCGCGATCGGCATGTCCAAGAGCAGCAAGGCGCTGCGGGAAGCCATCAACCAGGTCAACAACCTGCCGATGCTGAACCCGGACATCGTTACCGCAATCGGCTTCATGCTGTTCTTTACCAGCCTGCGCATCAAGACGAGTTTCACGACCATGGTGCTTGCCCATATCGCGTTCTGTATTCCGTATGTGATCCTCTCGGTCATGCCGAAGCTGCGTACCCTGGATCCCAACCTCGCGGAAGCGGCGCTCGATCTAGGCTGCACACCGATGCAGGCTCTCTGGAAGGTCATCATTCCGCAGATCATGCCAGGCATTATCTCCGGCGCGCTGGTTGCCTTCTCGATGTCATTTGATGACTTTGTCATCTCACTGTTCACGACCGGTCCGGGCGTCAACAACATCTCGATTTACGTCTATGCCAATGTCAAGCGCGTAAATCCGACCATCAACGCCTTATCGGCAATTATCGTTTATGTCGTCACCATCGTTTTGATTCTGGTGAATGTAATACCAATGATCAGGGAAAGGAAACTGAAGAAAAATGAAAACTGAAAGAATTCTGAAAGCTGCTGTGGCAGCCGCTGCAGCCATCTCACTGGCAGGCTGCGGTCAGACTTCCGCCGGCGGTACAGCAACCGAAGGTGTTGACGCCAAGGAAGTCTACGGATGCAATGTCCTCAACATCTACAACTGGGGCGAGTATGTCGGTGAAGATGTCATCGGCAATTTCGAAGCCGCATACAATGCCAAGGTCAACTATGACATGTTCGATTCCAACGAAACCATGTACACCAAACTGATGGGTGGAAGCTCCTATGACATTCTCGTTCCTTCCGACTACATGATCGAGCGTCTGATCAAGGAAAACATGCTGCAGCCGCTGGACAAGGAAGCGCTGACCAACCTCGGCGATCTGGATCCGGAAGTTGTTGAAATGCAGAAAGTCTATGATCCGGAACTGACATACTCCGTTCCTTATTTCCGCGGTTCTGTCGGTATCGTATACAACAAGAAAAACGTCGATGAGAAAGAACTGGAAGAAAAGGGCTGGGATATCCTCTGGGATACAAAGTATGACAACAAAGTCTTCATGTATGACAGCCAGAGAGACTCCTTCATGGTTGCCTTCAAGGCTCTCGGCTACTCCATGAACACGGAAAACGATGACGAGATCCAGGCTGCTTATGACTGGCTGAAGAAGGTTCACAACAACGTTCATCCGGCTTATGTCACCGATGAAGTCATCGATGCCATGGCTTATCCGGATGCCAACAATCCGAAGGATCTGGCCGTTGTTTACTCCGGCGATGCCGCATACATCCAGAGCATCAACCCGGATATGGGCTACTTTGAACCGAACCAGGGCACAAACATCTGGAGCGACGGCATGGTCATTCCGAACAATGCCGGCTGCCCGGCTCTGGCCAACGAATTCATCAACTATGTTCTGACATATGATGCATCCTACGACAACTCCATTACGGTCGGCTATACTTCCAGCAACCTCAAGGTCAAGGAAGATATCGCCAACGGCGACTACGAAGGCATCAACGCCTATCTGCCGCGCTCCAATTATGAAAAGGATGAAGTCTTCCGTTACAACGAAGTCCTCGTCCAGAAGCTGAGCGACCTCTGGAACAAAGTCAAGATCGACTGATCATAATCTGTAAGACCTGCGAAATCCCGCAGGTCTTTTTCTGGTGTGCCGGGCATGGCACATCTCCAGCTGGTGAAAGTCCAGCCACGGGTATTTACCGCCAAGTGTAGCGAAACTCAAGTCGAAAGCAG
>CADBEA010000009.1 GCA_902793635.1 uncultured Erysipelotrichaceae bacterium
TAATCAGCATATTCCTTACCTCTTTGCGTTTAGATTAGTCTTTTTCCCGAAAATCGCTGTACACTGCCAGGTACATCAACTAATTCTTTGAAAAGAGCGACTAAATTAAAAACCTGCTTTCCGCAGGTTATGCATGCATATATCAGAGCAAATCAGTGTATGTCATCCGATCATATCCAGATACTGGTGATAATACTTTTCAATACATTCTTCGTTGAACGGTTCCATACCCTTTTCCATTCTCTGGATCAGATCACCCATCTGTTTTTCAACGATATGTCTGACTTCGTCAGAATACTCCATCTGTTTCGCATGTTCACTGTATTCATTTTCGTCAAGGATCTGATAACCGCCGTCCGGATACAGTTTGACATCCAGGTCGTAATCAATATTCTTGATTGCTTCCCCGTCATATAAACTCGGTGAAGCAAGATTGCAGTAATAATAGATGCCGCTCATACGAATCATGGAAATGATATTGAACCAGAGATGTGTATAGAAGAAACAGACTGCCGGCTCACGGGTCAGCCAGCGGCGGCCGTCCGCTTCAATGACCCATGTCTTGTCAGTGACTGCGACGATGCGGTCCTCGTTCGCTTCCAGAACAAAACCTCTGCACCAGGTGCGGTGCAGGCTGCCATCATGTTTATAACTCTGTATATATACATAACTGCCAGTTTCCGGAAGCATACATTTCTCTCTTTCTTCTACTCATTTTACCCTTTCGGACGGAAAGCGCAAATCCAAAAAGAAATAATGCCGGAAATTCCGGCATTATCGGTACAGATCATAGACTACGGTTCTTTCGTAGTAATGGGTTGCCTCATCGATGGCATGGGATGCTGAGAAAAACTGAATCGTTCCGCCGCCGAGGACGGTCTGACGGATCATGTTCTTCTTCTGCATGATCGCCTTTACCTTCATAAAGGATTCACAGTTGGTATCCAGATCAAGATATTTCTTCCAGACCTGTTTTCCTTCATGTATCATGCTGGCGCCGCAGATTTTCACCGGCCGGCAGTCGCAGCGGTATTCAGCCAGATGCATGCATGTGCATGTATCGAAGTCGGTTCCAAGCAGCAGCACCGAGCCTTTCAGTTCATACAGTCTGGCGCACGGCGATTCTTCGGAAAGCGGAAAATGCACCGACTGCCGGTTGCACAGCAGTTTGGCATATCTGCCCCATGCGGCATAACTGACAGCGGGATGGGAAGAAATCACCACACCTTCCCGATGCCGGAAGTTTTCCGCTACTTCACCCATGGCACGGATGTTGCCGTGGTGGCGGTCATAGGGCGGAATTGCTTCGCGGATCTCTTTATAAAGATATGGTTCGATACCCGGATACTGCCAGTCGCTGGGCTCGCTGTTGTCAATGTTCTGCGTCGGCATCAGAATCGTGCCGCCGTCGCCGCAGATTTCCATCAGGGCATCTACCACGGTTCTGGCACCGCCGACGATGTAATCAAACGAAGACATTTTTGAATGCACTTCGATGATCTGACTGCCGCTGACACCAAGTTTCTTCAATGCTGTTATCAGCATGTCCTTGGTGACCGGCTGGGCAACTGTCCTTTTCGTTTTCTCCATAAAGATTACCTGTAATATTCCTTCGCGATTTCCGTACCTACGGCTGCGTTGTTGAAAACCAGCTGAATATTTGCGGCAAGCGATTTGCCTTCTGTGATCTCGGCAATGCGGGCCAGCAGGAACGGTGTGCATTCCTTGCCTTTGATGCCCTTTTCATCCATGTCTCTGATCGCCTGTTCGATGTGAGCGTTGATGAAAGACGGATCCATGGATTCCGCTTCCGGAATCGGATTGGTGATCAGCACGCCGCCGTCAAGGCCCAGTTCTCTTTTGGCTCTGATGATATCAGCCGCTTCTTTGGCGCTGTCCACTCTGGCATCGACTTTCAGACCTGATGTACGAGTATAGAAAGCCGGCAGTTCGTCTGTCTGGTAGCCGAGTACCGGCACACCTTTGGTTTCCAGAACTTCCAGGGTTTTCGGCAGATCGAGGATCGCCTTGGCACCGGCGCAGATAACCGTCACGTTGGTGCGGGCCAGTTCTTCCAGATCAGCCGAGATATCAAATGTTTCTTCAGCGCCTCTGTGAACACCGCCGATACCGCCGGTCACGAAGAATTCCACACCGCCCAGTGCGGCGATGATCATCGTTGTTGCGACGGTTGTCGCACCCCAGGATTTGCGGGCCATGATCACCGGCAGATCGCGGCGGGACACTTTCGGAATGCTCATACCGCGGCGGCCGAACTCCTCGATCTCCTGCGGATTCATACCGACAACACCAACACCGTCAATGATACCGATGGTAGCCGGCACCCCACCGTGCTCACGTACGATCTTTTCCACGGAAAGCGCTGTTTCGACATTCTGCGGATATGGCATGCCGTGGGAAATGATCGTGGATTCCAGGGCGACAACTGCCTTTTTTTCTTTTAAAGCCTGTTCGACTTCGGGATTAACTCTGATCAGCATAGATTGACCTCTCTTATTTCCATTGACGCC
Source organism: uncultured Erysipelotrichaceae bacterium (assembly GCA_902793635.1). Classification (GTDB taxonomy): domain Bacteria; phylum Bacillota_I; class Bacilli_A; order Erysipelotrichales; family Erysipelotrichaceae; genus Bulleidia. Next base: position 2,532 of record CADBEA010000009.1, read on the forward strand.
TCTGCTTCTTCAATATCAGCAAGACACAGACGGCGCCGGTTTACCGCATCCTGTTCGATCGTCATGACAGCCGCGCTGATGGCGGAACGCACCGCCTGCCGCGGGTCGATGCCATGCAGACGTCTCGTCAGATACGCACCCAGGAAGGAGTCGCCTCCGCCGGTCGCGTTATCCAGATCGATCAGCCGGTGGGTAAACCATTTTTTTTCTTTTTCCGTCCCTAATAATACACCCTGCTCAGCCATGGAAATAATGATTTCCTTCACACCTCTTTCCAGAAACCAGTCCAGACTTCGGCAGGCACTTTCTTCATCAATGATCTCAATGCCGTTCAGCTGCTGTGCTTCAAAGACATTGGGTTTGAAAATAGCCAGTGAGGGCAGCACATCCTGCAGCCGGAGACATTTGGAGGCACTGACCGGATCGGCCGCCAGAGCACAGGGTGCGTTTTCCGCCACATAGCGGATACATTCCAGTTCAAGGTTGGCGTCGATGACAATCATATCATTCTTTGTCAGTCCTGACAGCACCGGTTTCAGATGTTCCGGCTTCATCTCCCTGAGGTTGCGCATATCACTCATCGCCACCCGCATATCATGATTGCTGTCGAGAATGGCAATATACATCGAACTCGGATAATCCTCACTGACAATGCTGAAGGAAGTATCCATACCCAGCGCGTCACAGTCCGCTTTCATCATCCGGCCGTAACTGTCAGCTGAAAATACCGAGACAAACAACGGCTTTTCACCAAGCAGCGCCAGGATCTGGGCAATGTTTCTTCCCACCCCGCCGAAACTGACGTCGATCACGCCGGGGTTAGAGTCAAAATTACGGAGCGGTTCCAGACTGGCTCCGCAGATATCGATATTGGATCCGCCGATTACACAGATTCTTTCCTGCATATTCCTCTGTCTCCTAGTGTACGATCTTGACGGCCGGCTCCATTGCCTTCCGCAGCCGCCGGATCGCTTCATCGACTTCCGCCAGTTCCTGCTGATCATCTTTCAGCAGAAGATATCCTTCCAGCAGTGCGGCTTTGAGTTCGGTACTGTCCGAAGCATCCATCGCCGAAAGATCGATGCCGTTGCAGTCCTGCAGCATTTCATCCAGTTCATTCAGTTTTTCCATCAGAACATGTTCTTCCCGCACTTCATCGAGAAGTTTGGCAAGCGTCCAGGTTTCATTGATTCTGGTGCGGACGATCACCGTTCCCTTGAACGGCCGGCCGGCATCTTCAAAAGCTTTCAGAAGAACGATCAGATCTTCCGAGCTGATGCCATCCATCAGCATGTATTCACCCTCCGCTTCCGCATGCATGTTATCCAGGTCGTCATTCAGTTCAAAAAGATCCCGGACAAGTACGGACATGCATGTGTCATTGAGGATATACATTGCCACATCATAGCCGATCGCGACATTCTGATACAGATCGGCATCTATTTCATTAATTCCATAAAGCAGTATTTTTTTCATGATTCCATTTTATCTTATTCTGCCGCATAATCCCATCCTTAGCGTTGGCCTTCCCTTTTTCCCGAATTGTCATTACAATAAAAATAGCATCAGGAGGAAGTGTTTTATGACAATGCCGATTTATGAATCCGCGGAAGATTATCTGGAGGCGATACTGCGTATCCAGCAGGAAAAAGGAGTCGTTCATTCTGTTGATATTGCCGGACTGAAGCACTTCTCCAAAGCAAGTGTCAGTGTGGCCATGAAAAAACTGCGTGAGAACGGCTATATCACAATGGAAAAGAACGGTGTCATCAATCTGCTCGAGCCCGGCCGGAAAATAGCCGAGCGTATCTATGAACGCCATCAGTTCCTGACAAATCTCTTTGTAAATCTGGGTGTCGACCAGGAGACAGCCGAGGATGACGCATGCAAAGTCGAGCATGATCTCAGTGAAGTCACCTTCCAGAAGATCAAGGACGCATACACAGCGAAGAAGATCTGAAAACAGCCACGGCTGTTTTTTTTATGTCTTTCCGTAAAAAAAGGCCTGCATTTTCATGCAGACCCGAATCGATCAGAACTTCTTATTTGACTTTGACAGATGTGATATGCGGGTTCATTCCTTCATACCAGTAAAGGAAGCCTTCCATATCAATGACATCGCCGACCTTGAGGTTTTCAACAGTGTTGTAAACTTCTGTCGTGCTGTCGGTCAGATAGGATTCAACTGTGAATGTGTACTTCTTGCCGTCCAGGGAAGCATCGAAGTAGAGGTCGTCGCCTTCGTTGCCGGAGTTGTCCCAGTTGTAATAGAACGCATTTCCGTCACCCTTGTCTTCGACTGTCAGTCCGTTGAAGCCTACCTTCTGGTTCATGAAGCTGACCAGTTCGTCAGTGCCCAGAGCGGAAGTAACATCAGTAACCGGAGCGACCCATTTGCCGTCTGCCAGTTCGAATGTGCCTTCAGCGATTTCGATGACACCGGTGCCTTCCGGCCACTGTGTCTTGGTGCCCTTGACACGGATCAGCTGACCTTCTGTCAGTTTCTTGTAGTCATCTTCAGAACATGCCATGTTGTAGAACAGATAACCGCCGTCTTTGTCCTGAGCGTAAACGGTCGCAGTGTCCTGCCACCAGGACTGCTTGCCCTGAACAAATGCTTCGACGACGACTTCGCTGCCCATGTCAGCTGCCATAAAGTCAGCATAGCTCATAACGCCTTCCGACTTTTCAACATCAGCGGTCTGCTCTGTTGTTTCAGCCGGTTTCTCTTCCTGCTTGGCTCCGCAGCCAGCGGCCAGCAGTACTGAGAGTGTCAATACTGAAGCAAATACCTTTTTCATTCTTTCTCTCCTTGTTGTAGATCATTCTACGGTTTTATTATAAACGGTTTTTGATAAAGCGTATGTATTATCAACTGCTTTTGCGGCGGTTTTTTGCCTGCTCGTATGCGTAATAGATACCCATCAGCACCCAGATCACCACCAGGGTGATCAGCAGGTTGCGGGAAGCGGCGGGCAGTTCGCCCAGTTCCGCCTTGCCAGCCGCGGCGCTGCCGAGGTTGTCGAGGTGATACAGCGACGTCACGCTTGCGAATAGTTCTTCCAGATAAGCGTCGTCGATCTCCTCCTTGCGGCGCACGGATTTCGTCACGCTTTCGATCATCTGACCGGCCGCGTCACGCACCGAAGCCGAACCGTTGAAGACCGGTGTGACAAATGTGTACTGAACATTGTCCATCAGCAGCTGTGATGCCTTGATCTTGACGTCGTAATGGGCTGTGTTGTCAGTGCCGATCAGCGACAGATATTCCTGATAGGACGGATCGTTCTGGGCTCTGAGAGTTACCGGCACATAGCCTTCTGTTTCGGCATAGGCAATCTGCACGTCATTGCTCAGAAGATACTGGGCAAACAGCCACGACGCCAGCACTTCCTGCGGATCGTGCTTGTTGAAGACGCAGACCGACGGTCCCTGGGAAATCATCTTCGGATGGGACGGATCAAACTGCGGCACGGTCATGACTTCCGTTTCAAATTCCACGAAACGGTCGGCACTGATATCGGAAAGCGGCGCGTAGGTTCCCATCCAGGTTGAGCCGGCTGTCGAGTCAATGGCGAACAGACACTGGCCGGCATTCAGGAAGTTGGCCGGATAACTGGAGATCTTAAACGTCGAGAAAGCCTTGGTGCGGCCGTGTTCGCCGATCATTTTCAGCAGATCCTTGGTCGTGTCGTTGAACATCAGGATCTCGCCGTCGGCGGTCGAATAGCCGGAACCCTTCTGTTCGATCATCTGGATCATCATATTGTCGGTTGACTTATAGATGATCGGAATCATGACCTTCTGGCCGTTGACGAGGAAGTTGTCCTCCTCATCCTTCTGCATGGCTGCTTCCGCAACTTCAAACATGAAGTCCCATGTCAATGTTTCCGGCAGTGTGTAGCCCAGTTTTTCAACATATGTCCGGTTGACATAAACCGCTTCCGTCGAACGCATGTAGGGCAGCGCGTAATAGTGATCCTGGAAGGAACATTCCTGCAGGAACTGGGGAACGATTTCATCCTTCCCTACCGAATCGTAAACGACCTCACTGCCGCCGAGACCGTATTTCGGATCCGCGAAGAGATCGTCCAGACTGATCACAGCATTGCCGGTCAGATAGGTTGCGATATGATCCGGATAGGTAATACAGATATTCGGAGTGGTGTTGGTGGCGATATTGGTAATGACATCGTTGTAGATCTTGCCGTAATCAGTATACAGACGCAGATTGACATGGATATTCGGATAATATTTTTCAAAATCCTGAATGGCCTGTTCATAGATCATTGTCTGTGTCTTGTTGGTGTCATTCTTGGCCCAGAAAGTGATTTCATACTGGCGGCTTGTATCGAAGGCTTCGGGAATCTCAAAGGCAGCAGCGGCAGTTGAGCCGTGGCAGCCGCTCAGCAGACTCACCAGCAGAGCAGCCGAAGCCAGAATCTTTCCTGTCTTTCTCATCCTTTCGTACCTCCCCGCGAGACACCTTCCATGATCTTCTTGTGGAAGATCAGGAACAGTATGATCAGCGGAATGGAAATGACGACGACAGCCGCCATCATGGCCGGGATGTTCTCACGGCCGAAGCCGCTTTCACGGATGGTCTGAATACCGTTGGACACCAGGAAGTATTCCTGCTTGTCAGTGATCAGACGCGGCCATACATAGGAATTCCAGCATTCGATGATCTTCAGAATGGTAATCGTGACGATCGTCGGTGAGCAGATCGGGATCATGACCTTCCACAGATACTTGAAGTCGGAAGTGCCGTCCACTTTCGCGGCTTTGTACAGTTCATCGGGAACCTGCTCGAAATTTTCCTTCAGCAGGTAGATATAGAAGATCGACGTGACGGAAGGCAGAATCAGACCCCAGAAGGTATTGCGCATACCCCAGTTGGTGATCGTCACGAAGTTGGTGATGATAACCAGTTCATTGGGGATCATCATCAGCGACAGGAACATGCCGAATGTCATATCACGGCCGGCGAACTTCAGTCTGGCAAAGGCAAACGCCGCCAGCACTATCACCGCCAGCATGATCACTGTTGTAGACAGTGTGAAGATAATGGTGTTGCTGAAATATCTGGCCAGCGGCACCGCCGTGAAGGCTTCCTTGTAATTCTCCATCGTCGGTGAGGTGGTAAAGAACTGCGGAATGTATTCGCCGTTATAGGCACTGTAGCTTTTGACGGACGTCAGCAGCATCCAGTAGAACGGGAACAGAACGATCAGCGCCCAGAGGGTAAGCAGAACATAGGTGACGGTCGTACGGATACTGTCCGCCCGCTTCTGCCTTTTTTCAATTTTCATGTATTCACTGTTGGTAGTCATACACTTCACCTCTTAAACCACCGATGACTTCCTGCTGATCAGCAGGTTGATGCAGGTAATCGTCAGAACGATGGCGAACAGAATCAGGGCTGCCGCCGAAGCATAGGACGGATAGCCGCCGCCGGTTCCGTACAGCATGTCATAGACGTAGCCGACGATCGTATTCATGCCGGCTGCGTTCAGGTCCGTGCCGAACAGCGCAACCGCGTCGGAGTATGCCTTGAAGGCGCCGATGAAACCGGTGATGATCAGATAGAACAGCATCGGGGCGATCATCGGCAGTGTGATCCTTGTGAAGATACGCCATTTCGTCGCGCCGTCGACTCTGGCCGCCTTGTAGTAATCCGGATTGACTGACGCAAGCGCACTCGTCAGGATCAGGATCTTAAACGGCAGAACCACCCATACGGTATAGAAGCAGAGCACGAACATCTTGGCCCAGTAGGGACCGTCAATGAAGTCGACGGACGTACCGCCAAAGCTCTGGATCAGCAGATTGACGAGACCGTCGCTGTAGGCGGTCTTTTTGAACAGGATCATGAAGACCAGACCTACTGCCAGTGTATTGGTTACGTACGGCAGGAAGAATATCGTCTGAAACAGTTCCTTCAGTTTCGTGATCGAATTCAGTCCGACGGAAATCAGCAGTGCGATGCCGGTCGAAAGCGGCACGGTGATGATAACCAGAATGAAAGTATTCTTCAGGGCCTGAATGAAATACGGATCATGAAGAACATAAGCGTAATTGTAAAGACCGATGCCGAATGATGTCTGGGAAGCGGAGTTGTATCCCTCTTCCACCGAATAGACAAGAACATCAAACAGCGGATAGATCATGAACACGGCCAGAAAAGCCAGGGCCGGCAGAAGATAGATCCATCCTTTCAGTGACTGCTTTTCCATAACGTCACCTCTTATTCCAGCACGCTGTAGGCAAGCGTTTCTTCCGTATCATCCGCGAACAGGACAGTCTTGAACGGCTTCAGACGGAAGCGGACTGTATCCCCTGCCACCTTGTTTTCCGCACTGATAATGGAACATACCGTTGGATTGCGGGATGCCGGGTGGGAAGAGACAACACTGGTGTCGCGGCCCATGACCTGTACACCGATCAGCTTGCAGCAGAGCGGTCCGTTTTCATCGAGGATGAAGCCTTCCGGACGGACACCGACGATGACCTTGCGGTCTTCGAGGTTTACCTTCATGACAGCGTCTTCACCGATATACAGCATATGATCTCTGACTTCACCGTCGAAAACATTGATCGGCGGTGTACCGAGGAAACTGGCCACGAACAGATTGACCGGATGATCATAGACATCCTGCGGATTGTCGATCTGCTGGACAACGCCCGCTTTCATGACAACGATCTGATCGGAGATACTCATCGCCTCTTCCTGATCGTGGGTTACGAAGACGGTCGTGATGCCGGTCTCGCGCTGAATGCGGCGGATCTCTTCACGGGTCTGCAGACGGAGACGGGCGTCAAGATTGGAGAGCGGTTCGTCGAGAAGCAGGACACGCGGACGCTTGACTAAAGCGCGGGCAATCGCGACACGCTGCTGCTGACCGCCCGACATCTGGGCCGGTTTGCGTTCCAGAAACGGTTCGATCTGAACCAGACGCGCGGCCTCAAGTGCCTTTTCTTTCATTTCTTCCTTGCTCAGCCGGTCCTTGCCCTTGAAGTTTTCCAGCGGGAACATGATGTTCTGCAGAACGGTCATGTGCGGATAGAGCGCATAGCTCTGGAAGACCAGACCAATGCCGCGGTTTTCCGGCGGCAGATTGGTCACATCGTCGTCTCCGAAGAAGATCTTTCCGCTGGTCGGTGTTTCCAGACCGCTGATCAGATTCAGCGTCGTGCTCTTGCCGCAGCCGGAAGGTCCCAGAAGGCCGATCAGTTTGCCGTCCGGGATCTCAAAGTTAAAGTCATTGACAGCGATTACATCCGGGCCTTTGTCACGGCTCGGATATATCTTGGTCAAATTCTGAAGTACCACTTTCATATCGATTATCCCCTCTCATGCGGAAACTCTTTTTCCCGCACAATTATTTATGTTTTTATTGTACCTTCCCAGCGGCTTTCGTGCAAAAAAAGCATATCTTTTCGATATGCTCAGAATTCCTCAGCCCAGTCCGGACAGCAGTGCAGCTGCAGATTCTGTTCGAGAATATAAGCGGTATGCAGGAGAATGTCTTCCCGGAAAGGTCCGGCCATCAGATAGTAACTGCACGCCTGCCAGTTTTCCGTATCCCCTTCACAGGCCGGCAGACTCAGGCAGGGATTGCCGGAAATCGGTGAAAAGTTGCTGCAGGGACGGCTGCCGCAGCCAAGCAGACAGTCGGCCCCGTATTTTTCAAGCGTCCCCAGCAGTCTTTCTTCCGAGACCTTCTGCAGTTCCAGACGTTTTTCAATATATTCCTTTTCGATCAGCCGGCCGCTCTTCGCATCGCTGCTTTCCAACAGATCCTGCCCATGGACAAGACAGGTATCAGGATGGGCATTGTTATAGGCAATGATATCGGAAAGACTGCGGCAGGCGGAGGAATGACTGCTGAGATACAGATTCAGGCTCTGCTTGAATTCATGCATCAAGGCTTCCGACTCATCGAGATACGGATCTTCCAGTTCCGCTTCCACAACTTCCGCACCGGCTGCTTCGAGAATCGCACGGGCTTTCTGCAATGCTTCATATTCCCGCTCATTGCCATTGTTGAAGAAGACGGCGACTTTCAGCCCGCGGCCGTTTGTGTTCAATGAAGCCGGATAATCTCTGACGATCTGACGGCCGGTCGCGGCATCTTTTTCATCCGGGCCGGCAATGGCCTGCAGGACAAGCGCGCAGTCAGTCACGCTGGTACCCATCGGTCCGGCGGTATCCTGGATACTGCTGATCGGCAGAATGCCGCTTCTTGAGACAAGACCGACCGTCGGCTTAATTGAAACGATGGCGTTGGCAATCGACGGTGACATCAGGGAACCGTCGGTTTCCGTACCGATCGCATATGGCACAAAGCGGGCGGAAACCGCAACCGCGGAGCCGCTGGAACTGCCGGAAGGATCCACACCGGGAACGTAGGCATGCACGACCTGTCCGCCGCGCGAACTGTAGCCTGACGGCATATCCTGACGGGACATGAAATATGCGAACTCGGAAAGATTGCTTTTGCCAAGGATCAAAGCACCCGCCTGACGCAGCCGTTCGCTCAGCGGCGCATCTTCCTCGGCAATCAGATCAGCCAGGGCCAGGGAGCCGGCAGTCGTATGCATATTCCGGACGTCGATATTGTCTTTCAGAAGGACCGGCACACCGTGCAGCGGCGAACGTCTGCCCTTCTCTCTGATCTCCGCATCGATCCGGTCCGCCTCAAAAAACACATCGGGATTGATTTCCGCGACACTGTTCAGTTTCCGGCCGGCGCTGTCATTTGCCGCAATCGCCGCAAGACACCTGCATACCAGATCACGGCAGGTCCATTTTCCTTCTTCGATACCGCGGGATAATTCTTCGATCGTCATAACTGTTCCGCCTTTCTTTTTTGTTTTCATCTTACGCAACCTGATGGGTCCAAACAACCGACATGCACATAAAAAGGCAGATCCGAAAGACCTGCCTGTCAGTCAATTATGTTCCGCATAACGCAGCCGGCAGAACAGCACGGCACCGAACAGCAGCACGGAAACACCCAGTTCCCCGCTGTACAGATACCAGCCATGATCATCCCCGGTCAGCGCGCCGGCATGAGCGGCAGCCGGATCAATCACGGTCAGTTCAGTCTTCACAGTTCTGTCGTCAAAACTGATTTCCACCGTATGCTGTCCTGCAGACAGCGTCTGCAGGAACACACTGGTGAGCATGAGGGTCCTTTCCGGCGCATTCACAGTGAAACAATCCCCGGAAAGTACTGTTCCGTCGACGGAAATGCTGCGGTAATGGTCAAAGGATGTTTCATCCTCTATGCTTCGCCGCACTTTCAGTGTGTATGCTGCACCGCTTCCCTTTGTCCAGCTGCCATCTGCGCCGGATACCAGCGCATACTCTGCTGTTTCTGGTATCAGAGCGGGGATGGCTTCTGTTTCCGTATGGGAAGGATCGTTACCGCAGATGCGCACCTTTTCACCTTCGGCGGAATATGTCGGTTCCTTCGTGATTGACCATTCACCCCAGTCATGACCGTATGCGCCGTCAATGACTTCGGTTCTTGCCATTTCCTTTCCGCAGACCGTGCAGTAAACAGCTTCGTCATGATGTCCGTCTGTTTCGCATGTCGGATCCGCTTCGTTTTCAATCACTGTTTCGGAAGGAATGTGCTGCTGACGGGCAATCACAGCTTCCGTTCCGGCAGGTTCAAGTGTATTCGGATCAATACCGACAATAACATTTTCACCGCCGTTATGTTTGTCGAGAACGATCGTTTCATCGTCAATCGCCACCAGCGTGGCATTGCCGCTGGTCTTCAGATAACCGGCGGTCAGTGAAGTGTAGTAGATATTCGACATGACACCTTCCGCTTGCGGCCGCGGCGGTCTTTCTGTCAGGATCGGATCGTCATCTTCATCTTCTTCGTCATATTCCGCTTCCGTTTCCTCTTCTGCGGCAGGTTCACTGTTCTGCGACAGCAGTGAAACCGGTGTGCTGTCGATCTGTATATTCATGGTGCCGCCCGGCGGGCAGTAGTATTCCGCCGGATCTATGGAATGATTGTGACCGCTGAAGAACAGGACATCACGGATCACAGCACCGGTCTGATCGGTGGATGTGATTCCTCCCATACCGGTAGCCGCGTAGTTCAGCGCTTCGTTCCAGTAGGTGGCACCTCTGTTGTCAGCCCGCTTTGCAATCATCGGCACATGACACAGAACAATGACGGGAATCGTGTGATCGACACCGCTGACCCAGTCTTTGAACTGCTGAGCCGCTTCCTGACTCACCGCAGAACCAGCAGACATTTCATAATGTCCGATACCGTAAACATAATAAGCCGTCGAGCCGTCTTCGTTCTTTCCTTCGAAAATTACTCCGGATCCATAGCCGCCCATACATTTGACGATGGATTCCGTATCATCGACATTCTCGTCATGGGACGCCCACAGAATGGCAAAGTTCGATGCCGGAAAACTGCCGCTCATAGCAGTCTGCACTTCACTCAGGATCTGGGATGAGGCAAACGGCGGAGCATCCTTGCCGCGGCCGCCGACCATATCGCCGATCAGGCAGACATATTCCACAGTTTCCGGCATCCCCATCATGGCGTTTTCAATACTTCCTTCGGTATTGTGGTAATCCGAGGCGAAAACAAGATAATGAACATCCTGCTGCTCATCATCCAATGCCGCTGTTATCAGAATATTGCTGCTGAATATGATTAGTGCCAGAAATAGCCGTATCATCCTTTTCACCATAACCGTCTGATCCCCATCCGCAGTTTTACTTCTCTCATTTTACTGTTTCAGTCTCCGTTTCAAAAGAAAAAAAACTGCCGGCAGCAGGAATTCTCTTCCCGCTTTTCGGCAGTCATTATGATTTTCAGAGTTTTTTCTGCAGTGCTTCCAGCGCTGAAACGACGACTTCAGTGAAGGTCGGATGGCCGTGGATGACCTGCAGCATTTCACTGACCGTCATTCCCTGCGCCGCTCCGACAGCCAGTTCCTGGATCAGATCGGTCGCTCTTTCGCACATCATGACGGCGCCGAGGATCCGGCCGGTTTCCTTTTCAGCCGTGATCTTGACAAAGCCTCTTTCACCGCCGCTGATCAGCGATCTCGCATTGGCCATTGTATTGGCTTTGCCGCTGACAACGCTCATTCCTTTCGCCAATGCTTCCTTTTCACTGAGACCGACAGCAGCGATTTCCGGTGCGGTATAAACACCGGACGGGATCATCTGCAGATTCCGATGACCGTCCGTGCCGGTAATATGCGCCACCGCATTGACTGCCATGGCCATGGCGGTATGAGCCAGCTGGGGATAGCCGGCCGCCGCATCACCTATGACATACAGACCTTCCATATCGGAACAGCCGTTTTCATCGACCGTGATACGGCCTCTTTCCATCGCCGGTGCTTCCTTTTCAAACACATCTATCGCAGCTTTACGGCCGGTGGCGATCAGGATCTTTTCCGCCGTGACAGTTTTCAGCACGCCTTTTTCCTCGTAGCTCAGCGTCAGACCGTTTTCCGCCGCTTCGATCTTTTTCGCGAAGGCCTTGCAGTGAACATCGATGCCGCGGTTTTTATACAGCATGGCAAGACTGCGGCCGGCTTCACTGTCCAGGGTCGGCAGAAGATTGTCCATCGCTTCAAGAACGGTTACCTGCGTCCCGAATGATTCGTATATACCGGCCAGTTCACAGCCGATGACACCGCCGCCGATAATGATCAGGTTGCTGAAGACGGGAATATCCTTCAGGATATCGTCACTGCTGATGACTCCCGCCAGATCACTGCCTTCGATCGGTAGTCCGGCCGGAACGCTGCCGCTGGCCAGGATCACATGGTCAGCACTCAGCTCTTCATCATTGACACGTACTGTATGTCCGTCAATGATCACAGCATGGCCGTTGATCACGGTGATGCCGCTTGCCTTCAGCTGCTTTTCCAGACCGCTTCTCAGGGTGCCGACGACCTGTTCCTTCTTCGCGTTCAAAGCCGGAATGTCCAGCTGCGCGCCATCAAGAACGATGCCGTCCGCTGCCGCATGTTTCATTTCCCGGTAGAGATCCGCTGTATGGACCAGCGTTTTGGTCGGGATACAGCCGCGGTTCAGACAGGTGCCGCCGATTTCCCTTTCTTCGATCAGAACTGTATTCAGTTTCTTCGCGGCCGCTTCGAAAGCAGCTGTATAGCCGCCCGGTCCGCCGCCGACAATGATCAGATCATAATGCATTTCATACCTCCTGGTTCAGGATCCAAGCCGCGATATCGCGGTATTCCTCTTTTCCGCATTTCTGCAGAGCTTCATACATAACAGACGGTGAAAAGACGCAGTCTGCGAGAACCTCCGGCAGTACTCCGGCAATTTCCGTATCCATGGCATCCGTCCAGACGGTCAGTCCGTCGATCTTTCCCGCTTTGATGCGGAATTCCAGACGGATCCCGCCCCATGCGAAACGGTTTTCCATAAACATATCAAACGGCGGATTCTTTCCGTACGTCCATGCCTCGGAAGAGAACCGTTCCTCTTCTCTCCTCAGAGCCTGCGGATCAACGAGCAGATCCGTCTTTGCTGTTGTGTTGAGCATCGCTTCACAGCTTCTGATGATTTCTTCCTTCAGAATGCCGATATCCGCTTTTTCACTGATTTCTTTCAGATTGGTTACCCGGCTGCGGACGGAATCCACACCCTTCGCCTTCAGTTTGGCGGGATCAACGTTCAGATACATGCCCATCCGGGAAAGGTCGCTGTTCACCAGCAGCGTACCATGCTGGCAGGAAAAGCCGCGGTGATGCTGGTAGGCATTGCCGGAAACCTTTTTCCCGTCGGCCAGGATGTCGTTGCGGCCGCTCATTTCCGTTTCAATGCCGAGGGCAGCCAGTGCCTTCACGATCATCCGGGTCTGTCTTTCAATATCAAAATGCGCATCGTCGGCAATGATCGAGAAATTCAGATTGCCAAGATCGTGGTAAACTGCCCCTCCACCGGAAGGACGGCGCACTATCGTGACGCCGTCTCTTTCGATATTCTTCAGATTACATTCTTTCCAGATATTCTGATTGCGGCCGATGACAACGGTATTGTCATTCTGCCACAGATACAGAATCATGGTATTTTCCTTCGCCGTTTCCAGCAGAACCGCTTCCAGCGCCAGATTATGACGCGGGTCGGTGCTGTCGGAAATGATCAGGGAAAGCCGCTCAGTCATCAAACTGGTACCGCAGCACAGGATGTCTGGCGGCTTTGACTTCGTCAGGTCTTGTGATCGGCGAATTGTACGGTGTATGGTGCATCGCTTCCGGATCCGCTTTCGCCTTCGCATAGATTTCCAGGAAAGCCGCCGCTGCCGCATCCAGTGTTTCCTTGGATTCGGTTTCCGTCGGTTCCACCATCAGTGCTTCATGGACATTCAGCGGGAAATACATTGTCGGCGGATGCATATCATAGTCCTGCAGTGCTTTGGCAATATCCATGGCACTGACGCCGATTTCCTTCTTCTCCCTCTCCAGGGTCAGCACGAATTCATGCATGCACACACCCTTGTTGGTCACTTCATATGTACCTTCGAGCAGATGCTTCAGATAGTTGGCATTGAGTACGGCATTCTGGGCGACAGCCGGCACACCCTCTCTGCCCAGCGAAAGCAGATAGGTAAAGGCCTTGATGACAACCAGGAAGTTGCCGTGGAAACTGCGCACTGCGCCGATGCTTTCCGGACCTCTGTCCTGCCATGCGTAGCGGCCGTCTTCACAGACGACTTTTTTGCCCGGCAGATACGGTGCCAGGAAGGATTTGCAGCCGACCGGACCGCTGCCCGGACCGCCGCCGCCATGCGGGGTGGAGAATGACTTATGCAGATTCAGGTGAATGCAGTCAAAGCCCATGTCACCCGGTCTTGCGATACCCATGACAGCATTCAGATTGGCGCCGTCATAGTAGCAGAGACCGCCTGCTTCATGAACGATATCGGTGATTTCCCGGATGTGCTTGTCGAAAATACCGAGGGTGTTCGGATTTGTCAGCATCAATCCGGCAGTGTCTTCACCGCATGCCTCACGCAGTTTGGCAAGATCGACGCAGCCGTCTTCAGCCGACGGAATATTGACGACGGTAAAGCCACACATTGCCGAGCTGGCCGGATTGGTGCCGTGCGCGCTGTCCGGAACGATGATCTTGTTGCGGGCGGTATTGCCGTGCAGTTCATGGTATCTCTTGATCAGCATCAGGCCGGTCAGTTCGCCATGGGCGCCGGCCGCCGGCTGGAATGTCATGGCATCCATGCCGGTGATTTCGCAGAGATATTTCTCGGCTGTTGCCAGCACTTCCAGACAGCCCTGTACATTGTCCTGCAGCGGATGGACATCCGCGAAGCCTTCCAGAGCAGCTGTCTGTTCATTGATCTTCGGATTGTATTTCATCGTGCAGGAACCGAGCGGATAGAAACCATCGTTGACGCCGAATGTCTGACCGGCGAGTTCCGTATAATGCCGGCTGATGTCAGTCTCGGAGAGTTCCGGCAGACGCAGCGCCTGTTTGCGGGTTCTTTCCGGCAGGCATGCCGGTACGTCGAGTTCCGGCAGGATCGCGCAGGATCTTCCCTTCACGCTTCTTTCAAATAATGTCTTCATGCCGACACCTCCTTTACCAGGGCATCGATCTCTTCTTTGCTGTTGAGTTCGGTTGCACACCACAGGATGCCGTTTTCCACCGGCAGACCGCCGAGGATCCCCTTCTCATCCAGTCTGGCAAGCAGGCCTTCAGGATCGGCGCATTCGGTTACGAATTCATTGAAGAAATCCGCTTCGAAGCATCTCTTCAGACCGGATTTTTCGAGCTCGGCCGCCAGATAATGCGCTTTGGCATAGCACTGGGATGCGGCGTTCTTCATACCTTCCGGACCCATGGCTGCCAGATATACAGCAGCCGTCATGGCACAGAGGGCTTCGTTGGAGCAGATGTTGGAGGATGCCTTTTCACGGCGGATGTGCTGTTCACGGGCCTGCAAGGTCAGAACGAACGCTCTTCTTCCTTCCGTATCCTCGGTTTCACCAACGATACGGCCCGGCAGTTTGCGCATCATTTTGGTCGTGGCCGCCATAAAACCGAGGTACGGTCCGCCGAAGGACAGCGGCATGCCGAGCGGCTGGCCTTCACCGACCGCGATATCGACACCGCATTCCGCAGGTGTTTCAAGCAGGCACATCGCAAACGGCTCCATGCCGGCAATAACCTGCAGACCGAGGGCATGCGCCTTTTCGGCAATATCCTTCAGGTCTTCGATAACACCGTAATAATTCGGCTGCTGCACATAGACGCAGCTGGCTTCGCTGTCAAGACCGCTGAGATCGGTCAGACCGTCTTTCAGCGGCAGAACGACGACTTCCTCGGAAGCCGCCCAGCTGTACGTACGGATGACTTTCAGGGTATCCGGATGAATACCGGCCGAGACAAATACCTTCTTTTTCTTCGGGGTGCGGCACATACTGATGGCTTCGGCAGCCGCTACCGCTCCGTCATAAACGGATGCGTTGGCGACATCCATGCCGGTCAGTTCGCAGATCATCGTCTGATATTCAAAGATGGACTGCAGGACACCCTGGGAAATCTCCGCCTGATACGGTGTATAGGCGGTAACGAATTCTTCTTTGTTGACGACGCTTTTCACAATGGCCGGAATATAGTGCCGGTAGGCGCCGGCACCGCGGAAAACAGAGTCATAGACTTTGTTTTTGCCGGCCAGGCGGCGCATCGTCCGGGCCGTTTCCAGTTCCGACATTCCTTTCGGAAGGTTAAGTTCTTTCTGCAGTTTCAGAGCTTCCGGAACATCCCGGTAAAGATCCTTCATGGAGGAAAAGCCGGCTTCTTTCAGCATTTCCTCCTGCTGCAGAACAGTTGAAGGAATATAGCCTCCCATCTCAGTGTTCCTCTTCAGCGCAGAATTTATCGTATGCTTCAGCATCCAGCAGTTCTTCCGGGCAGCTGACATCGCTCAGCCGGAACAGCCAGGCGCCATACGGATCTTCGTTGATCTTTTCCGGGCTGTCGAGCAGTTCTTCGTTGACTTCCGTGACGGTGCCGCTGACCGGTGCGTAGACATCGGAAACGGCCTTGACGGATTCGACGTCACAGATCGTCTCGCCCTGGACAGCTTCCGTGCCGACTTCCGGCAGATTGACGAAAACCAGATCGCCAAGGGCGTCCTGAGCGAAATCACTCAGACCGACTTCACATTCTGTTTCAGATGTGAAACGGACCCATTCATGGGTTTTTGCATACTTCAGTTCTTTTGGTGTGTTCATTTTTTATTTCTCCCTTTTATAAAACGGTAATGTTACAACCTTTCCTTCAATTCTTCTGCCGCGCACGTCAACTGTTACCGGCGTGCCGGGTTCATATGCTTCATCGACCAGCGCCATGGCATAGGCGCCTTTCAGATACGGGCAGTGGGTGCCGGACGTCGTATGACCGATCAGCCGGTCTTCCTGATAGACATCGCAATGTTCTCTGGCAATGCCGCGGCCGGTGATCTGAATGCCGATTCGGTGGCGGTTCTTCCTCGCGGCCATGGCGTCTCTGCCGATAAAGTCCTTGTTCATCTTCACACCGAAATCCAGCCCTGTTTCCAGCGGACTCACGGTTTCGTCCATTTCATGGCCGTACAGCGGCATGGACGCTTCCAGACGCAATGTGTCACGGGCACCAAGTCCGCACGGGATGACTCTTTCATCCTTCAGCAGCTCACGCCACAGTTCAACAGCATCTTCCGGTTTGCAGTAAATTTCAAAGCCGTATTCACCGGTATAGCCGGTCTGGGAAACGATCACTTCTTTGCCAAGGATCGTCGTGTTGATGAAACTGTAGTATTTCTGCGGCAGTTCTGTGTATTTGCCAAGCACTTCGCCGGACAGCGGTCCCTGCAGAGCCAACTGGGCATATTCATCCGAGACATCGGCGAATTCCACTTCACCGAACAGATGCTCTTTGATCCAGGCGACATCCTTATGACGGTTGGATGCGTTGACAACGACAAAGAAATCTTCTTCACCCATGCGGTAAACGATCAGATCGTCCACACAGCCGCCGTCTTCATAGCACATGACACCATAGCGGACCCGGCCGTTTTTCAGATTCGTGTAGTCATTGGTGAAAATGTAGTTCAGGTTGGCCAGGGCATCTTTGCCGCGGAAGGTCACTTCACCCATGTGCGATACGTCAAACAGACCGACGCCTTCCCGTACCGCCATGTGCTCTTTGATCACTCCCGTCGGATACTGGACAGGCAAAAAATAACCGGCAAAATCGACGATTCTGCCATCCAGTGCGAGATGTTCCTCATAAAGAGGGGTTTTGTTAGTCATATCGAATTATCCTCCGAAAAACCAGAAATGATTTTCTTCACTAACATTGTACCGTAATTTACTGCTTTCGGCAGAAAATCTCTTTCTTTTCATCATTTTCCGGGCATGTGGGAGTTCTCTTCGCCGATTATCCTCTACAATAACTCTCAGAAAGGAAAACGCCCATGAAACTGAAGGCACTGAAAGCAGCTTTTCCATATACCATTCCGATCTTCGCGGGATTCTGGTTTCTCGCCCTTGCCTACGGTATCTACATGAACGTGTCCGGCTTCAGTTTCTGGTATCCGTTCCTGATGAGCATCACGATCTTCGGCGGTTCGCTGGAGTTTGTCGCTGTCAGTATGCTGCTGGCTCCGTTTGCGCCGCTGCAGACATTCATCATGGCTCTTCTGGTACAGGCAAGACACCTGTTCTACGGCATCTCCATGCTGGACAAATATAAAAACATGGGCTGGAAGAAGTTCTATCTGATCTTCGCCATGTGTGACGAATCCTTCTCGATCAATTACACAGCCGAGATTCCCGAGGATGTTGACCGCGGCTGGTTCTATTTCTGGGTTTCCCTGCTCAATCAGTCCTACTGGGTCAGCGGTGCCCTGATCGGCGGTCTGACCGGCTCTCTGCTGAAGTTCAATACCGCAGGTCTCGACTTCGTCATGACGGCGATGTTCGTTGTCATTTTCATGGAACAGTGGATGAAGCAGAAAAAACATCATACCGGCCTGATCGGCATCGGCTGTACGGCACTGTGTCTGTATTTCTTCGGCAGCACATCTTTCATGGTGCCGGCCATGATCCTGATCATTGTCATTCTGCTTGCCTTCCGCAAACCGCTGGAAGAAGGAGGTCTGCAATGAGCCCGATGACCTTACCGCAGCAGATCATGACGATCGCCCTCTGTGTCATTGCGACGATGCTGACAAGATTCCTGCCCTTCCTTGTCTTTTCGGGAAAAAAGGAAACGCCGCAGACCGTCCAGTATCTCGGCAAAGCCCTGCCGCTGGCGGTATTCGGCATGCTGGTGGTGTACTGCCTGAAGAATGTGTCCTTTCTTTCCGGCAGCCATGGCATTCCCGAACTGGCCGCGATTGCTGTAACGATCCTGATTCACAAATGGAAACGGCAGATGCTGCTGTCAATTGCCGCCGGCACTGTCTGCTACATGTTCCTGATTCAGATCATCTTCTGAGCAGAAAACATATACATAGTGAATAAACTTATAATATCTGCGAAGGCATACAGCCGGAAGAAAGGATCATAATCATATGGAAGACAAAAAAATCAGAGATGAATCCCTTCTGGAAGTCAGCGGCGGAAAATGGACCTTTGATACATTGACACCGGAAGAAAAGGAAAGATTCAATGAGGTAAGCACCGGTCTCACAAGAGAATGGGATTATATCTCATACAATGAATTCATTCACGAAATGAACGCGAAATACTAGCAGACTGAAAAATCCGCAAACAAAAAAGCCGAATGATTCGGCTTTTCTTTATGCTTCAAAGATTTGTTATTTGACTTCTTCCGCTGCCTTATTGACAACCCGCAGAGCATTGAGGGTGCGCGGATAGCCGATATAAGGAACGTTGCGGGAAATGATCTTGACCAGCAGTTCCTTGTCATTGCCAAGGCGCATATTGGCCGCGGTGTGGGAAGCCAGCTGCGGTTCGCAGCCGCCCTGGGCATACAGGAAGCAGAAGGTAACCAGTTCTCTCGTTTTGAGATCCAGACCTTTGCGGGTGTAGTAGTCACCGAAGCAGTTGGCAGCCAGCCATCTGTTGATATGTCTGGTGTCTTCCGGTCCGCTCTTCCAGAAGTCCTTCATATGATCGCCGAAGATTTCGACCTGGGCCTTTGTACCCTTTTCTCTTCTGTTTTCCGCTGTCGTCGTAGTACGCGGCTCGTCGGAAACCTTGACACCACTCTCGGCGAAGACTTCGTTGCAGGCCTTCAGGAACGGGAAGACTCTGCCGATACCGAGATATGCGGTGGCCTGGTAGATCGTTTCCTTGATTTCCACCGGATCAACGTCGAAGTTGAGGGCGGCCTTGACCATGATGCGGAATTCATCGATGCCGCCGCATCCCAGCAATACAGCCAGAGTGCTCAGGAATGCAGTTCTGTCCTCCAGATCACACTGGCTGACGACTTCATCCATCGCAAAGTTGGCAAACAGTTCAAAGAATTCCGGATCGCTTTTTGCGAATGGTCCTTCTTCACTGTTTCTCATTTTTTCTCTGTAAGATTCTGCTTTTGGATTGATTGCCATGTTATTCTCCTTATTTCTCCTCAACTATTATACTCATTTGGATAAGTCTTTTTTTATTGTTTTTCAAATTCCGCCGCGACCTTTTCCAGCAGACTGCGGATCGGCAGATGCTGCGGGCACACGCTTTCACACATGCCGCATTTGACGCAGTCGGAAGCCTTGCCATGATTGCTGACGGCGCGCTCGTAATAGTGATTCACGTTCCAGTCACGCTTAATCTGGGCGGAATTGTAGCTGGCAAACAGATCGGGAATGCGGATGTCCATCGGGCAGGTATTTTCCTCGACGCAGTAACGGCATGCCGTGCAGGGAATCATGTTCTTCGAATTGAATACTTCTGTGACCTTGCGGACCGCATCCATTTCCTTTTCATTCAGCGGTTCGAAGTTTTCCATGAAGGAAACATTATCCTGCATCTGTTCGAAGGTGCTCATGCCGGAAAGAACGACACGAATATTTTTGAATCCGGCCGCGAAACGGATGGCATAGCTGGCATTGGAGCCGCCGTTCAGTTCATCGAAGTACTTCTGGGCATCTTCGGGAAGATTGACCAGACTGCCGCCCTTGACCGGTTCCATGACCAGTACCGGTTTGTCATGCTTTTCGCATACCTCGTATACTCTGCGGGATTCGACGGATGCGCTGTCATAGTCCAGGTAGTTGAACTGGATCTGGACGATCTCGATCTGAGGATACTCGGTCAGGATCCTGTCGAGGACATCCGCCTTGTCATGGAAGGAAATGCCAACATGTTTTACCTTGCCTTCCTTTTTCAGTTCGAAGGCTGTTTCGTAAGCCCTGCATTTTTGGAATTTTTCAAAGATGTCGCTGTTCTGGGCATGCATCAGATAGAAATCGAAGTAATCCACGCCGCAGGCTTCCAGCTGAGTTTCAAGCAGCGGACGGATGTCTTCCTGTTTGTTGAAATAAGTTCCTGTCAGTTTGTTGGTCAGGATGTATCTGCTGCGGTCATACCGCGAAGTCAGGCATTCTCTGACGGCGATTTCGCTCTTGCCGCCGATGTAACCATGGGCAGTATCGAAATAGTTGAAACCGTGGTCGATAAAGAAGTCGACCATTTTCTTTGTCTGTTCGTTATCGACTTCCTCATTCTTCATGGGAAGACGCATCATACCAAAACCAAACTTGCCATTGATAAATTCAAATTGTTCCATCTCATGTTCCTCCTTATTTCTATTTTACCGTATGCATTCCATTCCCGGCAAAGGTTCCTGAAATAAAAACCGGCATAAAGCCGGTTAGGAGTATTACTTTTTGAAACCGTCACGCAGCGAGACGCTTCTGTTGAAGACAAGGTGATCAGCACTGCTGTCCTTGTTGTCGAGGCAGAAGAAGCCCACCCGCATGAACTGGAAGGTCGGTGCGTTGGTGCCGGTGCGGTTTTCCCGGGTGTCGAATTCTCTGGCGATATCAACCATTGAAGTTTCAACTTTGCAGTTTTTGAGAACTGTCAGGCTTTCCGGATTCATTGCCTCCAGGAAGTTCTTGTCCGGTCCGTCCGGATTCGGATCCGTGAACAGGTTGTCGTACAGACGGACTTCGGCATCGACGCAGTTCTCGGAATCGACCCAGTGGATCGTCGCGCCTTTGACTTTACGGCCGTCAGCCGGATCACCGCCGCGGGAATCCGGATCATATTCACAGAGCACTTCCGTAACCTTGCCGTTTTCATCCTTCACACAGCCGGTGCAGGTGACAAGATAGGCGCCTTTGAGACGTACTTCGTTGCCCGGATACATTCTCTTGTACTTCGGAATCGGTTCTTCCAGGAAGTCCTCTTCCTCGATCCAGAGATGACGGCTGAAGGTGATCTTATGCGTGCCCTGGGAAGGATCAAGCGGATTGTTCTCCACTTCGAATGTTTCCGACTGTCCTTCCGGATAGTTGGTAACTGTCAGCTTGACCGGATGCAGAACCGCCATGGTTCTTTCCGCTGTGGCGTTGAGGTCGTCACGCAGGCATCTTTCCAGTTCCGCGAAAGCAATCGTATTGGTGCTCTTGGCAACGCCGATGGAATCGCAGAAGTTGCGGATGGAACGGGCTGTATAGCCGCGGCGTCTGAGACCGCACAGCGTCGGCATACGGGGATCATCCCAGCCGGACACGTAACCTTCTTCGACCAGCTGTCTCAACTTGCGCTTGGACATGACAGTATGGTCAATGCCGAGACGGGCGAATTCAATCTGACGCGGTTTGTGATACGGAATCGAAACATTCTCAACGACCCAGTTGTATAAAGGTCTGTGGTCTTCATATTCCAGCGAGCACAGGGAATGGGTAATGCCTTCCAGGGCATCCTGGATCGGATGCGCGAAGTCATACATCGGATAGATGCACCATTTGGTTCCCTGACGGTGGTGGTTGATATAACGGATACGGTAGATAACCGGGTCACGCATGTTGAAGTTGCCGCTGGCCAGATCGATCTTGGCACGCAGCGTCATCTTTCCTTCTTCCACTTCGCCGTTCTTCATCTTTTCGAACAGACGCAGGTTTTCTTCGATCGGCCGGTCACGGTACGGTGATCTGGCCGGTGTCGAAGTGTCGCCTCTGTATTCCCTGAACTGTTCCGGTGTCAGTTCACAGACATAGGCCAGTCCTTTTTTGATCAGTTCTACAGCAAATTCATAGTCCTGATCGAAATAATCGGAGCCGTAAAAGAATCTGTCGCCCCAGTCAAAACCGAGCCAGTGAATATCCTGCTGGATGGCATCGACATATTCGGTGTCTTCCTTGGCCGGATTGGTATCATCCATGCGCAGATTGCAGAGACCGTTGAACTTCTCAGCCATGCCGAAGTCAATGCACAGAGCCTTGCAGTGACCGATATGAAGATATCCGTTCGGCTCCGGCGGGAAACGGGTATGCACTGTCATACCTTCAAACTGTCCGCCCGGCGCAATGTCCTCTTCAATAAAATTGTAGATAAAGTTACGGTTCAGATTCACTTCATCCACAGCTATGTCTTTCTTTTCATCAGCCATAGTTCTATCTCCTTTAAAAGCGGATACATGTGTATCCGTGATTACCCTACAAGTATAACGCATCATGCTCATTTCAGTCACCTGCAAAAAACACCTGCTTTTCAGGATGACAATTCATTTCATCCCCGGCAGGTGTTCTGATGTGAAGTATCGTACGTTTGCGGAAAAAGAATGCCGTTGACGACCCAGATATCCGTCAGGTCCGGCTGACCGTCCTCTCCCTTGCGGCAGATCAGATAATCACCGCTGCCATGCGCCACACCGCTCAGATTGACATGCAGATTATAACCGGAAGCAGTCCGTACGGTCAGAGCGATTTCCGCCGGTACAAACATGGCATAACAGGAATCAGGAGCTGCTATCGAAACAAGATCGATGAATGTATCCCTTCTGGCAAAATCATCTATGCTGATCCTTCTGCCGTCCGGCCGGCTGTAATTCATGAACGCTTTGTCCATAGATACCGGCCACAGTTCACCGGCTGTTCCCTTCATGATTACCGTCACTCCGTCATCATTGACGGTATAATCAGCTCCTTCAAGTTCATTCCGAAAGCTGGTTTCTCTGGATACCATCATGGCCTGCAGCGGATATTTCTTTTTGCCGGTCAGAAACCATTTTTCACATCCTGTTTCAAGATATTCCGCCAGTGTCATTTTCTGCTGCGGCGGATCACTCTGCAGATCATGAATCATAATATATTCCTCCGCTGTTTCCGAAACGGTCTGAAAGCCGCACCACCGGTACAGCCGGACAGCCGGATTGGCTTTCTGCACGGACAGGGAAACCTTCTGATACCCTTTCTCCTTCAGCACGCCCAGTATCTGCTTCAGCAGGGATGTGCCGATGCCTCTGCCGCGGTACTCTTTCTTAACGGAAACAGCGAGGGATGGTGTTTCAT
Organism: uncultured Erysipelotrichaceae bacterium; assembly: GCA_902793635.1. Taxonomy (GTDB): domain Bacteria; phylum Bacillota_I; class Bacilli_A; order Erysipelotrichales; family Erysipelotrichaceae; genus Bulleidia. The sequence continues at coordinate 26,054 of CADBEA010000009.1, forward strand.
CATCCACATGGCCGTAGTCAGACATGATTCTGCTCCAGACCGCACCAACGATTTTTCCTTCCTCTTCAGCCGCCATACAGCAATCTGCCTGACCGCTGCCAAAGTCTTCATAATAAAGGCGCAGTTCGGGAAGTTCGATCACAGATCTCTCCGGTGCCTTTACACCTTCCGGGATATATATCGCTTCATATAGAAAATCCTTCAGTATTTCTGTTTCATCTTCTCTGAGATAGCGAATCATCATTACCGTCACTCCCCTGCCTTCACCTTTCGGCTGATTTCATTATAGAACAAAACCTCTGGCCGTCTGATTTATGTGAGCCATCATCAGATTTTCAAAACGACAGTTAACATACCATGCTGCATGTTGTATAAATATCTATCCCTGCTGAGGCCCTGGCCGAGGCAGGCTAAAATTTTTATAGGTCATGCCTGGTTTTAAAAATGCCGGACTGATCTGATCTTTTCGTCGTGATTTGGCAGTCTTATCCAAATATTTAAAATAAGGCTTGACAGATATTAGCAGGTTTATCTATTTCCTTGTCATCAATGTCACGCACTCCACATGCGTTGCTTCAGGTGACATATCTACTCATTTCTGATTGTTTCCGCAACACCTGTGTAATGAATGTATCTGCAGTTATGAAATGATTCATAATAATCACCACAGTACACCACCGTCATTTCTCCGGAATTCACTTCACTGCTGCAGAACATTTTCATATTTCTGGCAAAATCTTTGTTAGGGGTCATAGAGGACTTTATCTCAAAAGGAAACAGCATCCCTTCCTTTTTCAGAATCAGATCTATTTCAATGCCCTTTTCTGTCCTTACATAGTAAAGATTTGGTTCTCTGTTATCATTCAACCGTGTTTTCATTGCCTCAAGAACGACAATATTTTCAAATAAATTTCCCCTGAGCGGATCTCTGGATGCCTGACGAGCACTCTCGATTCCAAGAAGATATGCCGCCAGACCCGGTTCAGTAAAATATACTTTAGGTGATTTTACAATCCTCTTACTGATATTTGAAAAATAAGGCTGCAGTCTGAACACAACAAAGGAGTCTTCCAATACAGAAAGCCATTCACTAAGCGTAGTTGATGATACTCCAACTTCTCCTGACATTCCGGAAAGGTTAACAACCTGCCCTGCTCTTCCGGCAAGCAATGTTAAAAATCTTAAAAATGCATTTAAGTCTTTCACCGCAATCATCTGGCGTAAATCTTTTTCAATATATGTATCCAGATAATCTCTGTAGTACACATATGGATCTCTTGCGTTTTCCAGATATTATTCCGGCATGAATCCTCGAATTATATTTTCGTCTAAGTCTTCCAGTTTTCCACTTTTCACTATTTCTTCAAGACTAAGCGGAAGTAATGTGTGAATAGTCGTTCTTCCTGCCAGTGACTGTGCCACTGCCTCACGCAGTCTCGGCTGATGACTGCCGGTCAGAATAAACCTCCCGTTCTTCCTTCTGTCCTCATCCACTTTAACCTGAATAGCTGAAAGAAGCTCCGGTACACGCTGCACTTCATCAATGATCATAGGTTCGCTGTATCTCTTAAAGAAACCAATATAATCATTCTCAGCCAGTTCTCTTGTGGCTTTATCCTCAAGATTAACATAGGTATAATCCGGAAAAAGTTCTCTTACCAGAGTAGTCTTACCGGCCTGATGCGGTCCTAAGACTGTGACGACAGGGACCTGCGATATGCTTTTTTCTATCTTATCCGCAATTATTCTCTCAATCATAAAAGCCCTTCTTTCTTGATATGTCATATGCTCAACGGGCGTAATATTCAAGTTCAATTTGAATATTACGCCCAATAAACCAATCGTTCATATTGCTTTCCCAGATGTCAAAGACCTGTACAAGTTTGCCGTCGGCTAAGGGCGCCAGGCTGACTGCGTTCGAGGCTGCGATGTTGTTCTCCTGTCTTTTGCAACTTAAGGCTCATCAGCGTCCAGGAGTTTTCTTCTGCCAGCCTCCTTTTCTCGAAATTCTTGGGTTGTGATTTTCACTTTTCTAGAATTGTGATCCCGGATCATTCTGTGAACAGACTGCGGAAAACTTCAGAACATAGATCAAAGACAGCTTTCCAAGATCCTGGCGTTTCTTCTTAATCAATCCTGCATTCTTCTCAAGTTCAGAGACCAGTTTGCAGACTTTCTGAATACTGCAATGCATATCTTCCATGGCATCTTCGATCATATAGATGATGTACACACGATTGAGCGCATCAAACCACCCGTTCTTTATATACAAGGAGAGCCGGTCAAGCATCAGCCCATAAAACCTTTGCCTCAACGAAGACATCCTTGAACTGATCACTGTTAATCAGCAGCTTCGAGGTCCGATAGAACTGATACTGCTCGGCATCTTCCGGTCCATAGAAATAGTCAAACTCCATCTGCTCTCCTCCTTTCTCAAAACTTCTTTTAACGCAAAATGGACGTTTACTCTCCGCGAAATGCAGAAAATAAACGTCCATAATCTGTTCAGTATTCTATTGTCTATAAGTCCTCGAGTTTTGTTCCTGCAGTAACGAGTTCAATTACTATAGACACCCGAACGTACTTTGCGAGGCGTTTTCCACGCTTCGACCAGGTGGTCTTTCCGAAGGTGAAATGCTCGTAAAAGTGCTTAAAATAAAGGATTTCTACGAGTTCAACTTTTGTAGCAACACTACCGTCTCGACATGAACTGTCTGCGGAAACATGTCCACCGGTTGGATCTTATCTACCGTAAACCCGTTTTCCATAAGAATCTTTACATCCCTGGCCAGGGTGGCCGGATCGCAGGATACGTATACCAGCCGTTTCGGAGCAATCTTTACGATCGCATCCAGCGTTTCTCTGGAACAGCCTTTGCGGGGCGGATCAACGATCACCGCGTCGGCTTTGATCTTCGAACGCAATACAGCCTGAGCTCCGTGCGAGGCATCCATATTCAGGAATTCAATATTCTCCACGCCATTGATATGGGCGTTGACTTTCGCGTCCTTTACCGCGTCGGCGACGATTTCAATACCATACACTTTTTTTGCGTGTTTTGCGGCAAGAATACCGATCGTACCGGTGCCGCAGTACAGATCAATGACCGTTTCCCGGCCCGTCAGTCCGGCAAATTCCAGGGCTTTCGCATACAGCAGCTTTGTCGCATACGGATTGATCTGGAAGAAGGATCTGGCACTGATGCGGAAGCGGCAGTCCAGAAGTTCCTCTTCAATATACGGCTCACCATACAGGACATATTCCTTACCGTCGAGAATGACATTGTCTTCCCGGCGGTTTTCGATTGCCGTCATACTGCATACCTGCGGGAAAGCCTGAACGGTCTTCTTCACAAGTTCCTCTTCCTGATTGAAAGGATGACGGCGGACGATCAGCACGATCATGACCTGATCTGTCACATGGGCATGCTTGATCAGGACATGGCGGATGTTGGCCGCGCAGCCGAAACGGGCAAACTGTTCTTTCAGGAAAACAGTGATCCGGTTGGACAGTTCCGACTGCACGTCACACGTGTCGTAATTGATGATGCGGTTGGTGTGATTCTGATAGAAACCCATTTCCACTTCACCTTTATTGAACTGCACCGGCACCTGTACTTTGTTGCGGTAATGATAATACGGTTCCGTGCGGATGATCGGCAGGGTGTCAACATCCATATCAGCGTTGGTCCTAAAACAGTTTCTGACCTTTTCTTCCTTGAAATAACACTGGGCATGGTCATTCATGTGCTGCAGCTGACAGCCGCCGCACGGCCGCGATACACTGCACTGCGGTTCGACTCTGTCCGGGGATGGTTTGATCAGTCTGACGATGCGTCCGTAGCCATGGTTCTTCTTCAGAGCGGTAATGCCAATCTCCGCCTCCTCATCAGCCATCAGACCTTTGACGAATACGACAAAACCGTCGATGCGGACAACACCGGCGCCGTCTTCTGTATAGCCAGTACATCTGGCAATGTAAGTGTCATTCTTCTTCATAATCTGAAAAAAGGGGTACGCATACCCCTTCCTGTTATTCTCCTTCGCCTTCGGCAGGTGCTTCTTCCTCAGCCGGTGCTTCTTCGGCCGGGGCTTCTTCACCTTCGCCTTCACCCTGTTCAGCCTGCTGAGCAGCTTCCGCTTCAGCCTGAGCCTGTGCTTCGGCTTCCAGTCTTGCCTGTTCCTCAGCCGCCAGACGTGCCGCTGTTTCATCACGCAGCTGCTGAGCCAGTCCGGCATCGACCGGTGTGGAAACGACCTGACTGCGCGGATCGCCCATGCTGGAAGTCTTTGTCTTGATCACATAGACAAATCCGTCGTCGTCGGTTTCGGTCGATTTCTGATGGTTGTAGACATGGATCTCCATGTCATACATCTTCTTGCCGTCGGCCTGTGTGAAGTATACGGACGGATCCAGGACGCTGGTAATCACGCCATAGATCTCATCAGCTTTCGCGTTGGCTGTATCTGCACCGGCATCATCCGCGATGTCCGCGTAGACACGCAGCGTGGCGGTCGGCATTGTTACGGTATAGGATTCAATGCCTTCCAGTGCCGCGACACCGTTTTCGATCGCTGTCATCTGATCTTTGGTGATTGCCGGGTCAAGGTCGCCTTCGTAGCGGTTGCCGAGAACCGGTTTGCCGGTATCCTGCTGGGAAGAATAGAGGATCCAGCCGAGAACTGCCGGCGGTGTCACCAGCAGAATCAGACATATCCAGAACAGGAAACCGGTAAAATGACCTGTTCTGTTTTTTCTGGCAGCCCTTTTTCTGGCCTGCGTATTTTTCGTATTTGCCATATTTCAATCTCCGCTTATCATTGTAAACTCTTTTATCCGGCAAAGCCAGTACTGCCGGCTTCTGCCTTCGCACACGGATCCCGCAGAGGGGGTCCTTCGTTAATCATAATCCGACAGACCTGTTTCGCCTAGTTTTTTTTCAAGTTCTGTCCTGCAAGAGTATACCTTAACATTGTTCAATTGACAAATCGTTCCAGGAATTCATCTTCGGAAATGATGGCGATGCCGAGACTTCTCGCCTTCGTGTTCTTGGAGGATGTGGAAGCCGGATCGTTGTTGATCAGGAAATCCGTGGAACGGGATACCGAACCGGTCACTTTGCCGCCCTGTGATTCGATATATGCTTTCAGGGCATTACGGTTGGGATAATGATGCACGTCACCGGTCACGACAAAGGTCAGCTGATCGCAGCGGTTTCCGGATGCTTTGACCTCGGAAGCCTCGACTTTCACTTCGGTAAGCAGGTCTTCCAGATCACTGCGGTTTCTTTCGTCTTTGATCCAGCTGACAAAGGCACGGGACTTTTCCGGACCGATGCCGTCGATGGCCGAAAAGACTGTTTCGTCTTCACTTTCCGCGGCGATACTGATCAGTTCATCCAGCGGATATCTGCCAAGCAGTTTCTTCGCTACATCAGCGCCGACCAGCGGAATATTCAGGGCAAACAGCAGTTTCTGATCGGAAACCGTCGAAGCCTTCTGCAATGAAGCCATCAGGTTGGCGGATGATTTCTCACCAAAGCCGTCCAGCTGAGCGATTTCCGCGGCATGTTCACGGAGCCGGTAAATATCACCGTATCTGCTGATCCATCCTTCGTTGACAAAGCGGGACAGCGTCGCTTCGGAAATGCCGTCGATATCCATGCCGGCTTTCGAGACAAAGCGGGCGAATTTCTTCAGCTGCTTGGCCGGGCATTCCGGATTCGTGCAGCGCAGCGTCCGGGTCCCGGACGCCTCGCTGACCGCGATCTTCGTCGCCGCCTGACAGACCGGACACTGTTCGGGAATATGCAGTGCGCCGACTGTTTCATTGACCCGGATGACCTTGGGAATGATCTTGTTGGCTTTGATCACAGCGATCTTCGTGCCGGCATCGCCGATGCCGAGACGCTCACATTCGGAAATGTTGCACAGGGATGCACGCTTGACAGTCGTGCCTTCCAGTTCCACCGGTTCAAAGACAGCGACCGGTGTGATCGTCGAAGCGGCACAGGACCATTCGATATACTGCAGAACAGACTCAGCTGCCTCATCCTGCCATTTGAACGCATAGCCGGCCCGGGTCGCGTGATGCCCCGTCACTGAGCCGGACTGGGCATACAGCGTGTCGTCGTAGCAGATGACCAGACCGTCGACTGGATACGGATTCCTGCCGTCCGTGACCTTTTTCGTCCATGTTTCGATTGCCTGCTGAACCGTCGCAAGATCCGGACTGTCCACACTCTCATGTTCGACACAGACAAAGCCAAGTTTTTCCAGGAATGTCATCTGGTCACCCCAGGATATGATTTCTTCATCGGTATGGACAAGCGTGAACGGCAGCCAGTGGATCTCTCTCTTTCTCACTTCATTAACATCCTTCAGACTCAGTGAGCCGGAAGCGAGATTGCGGGGATTGGCATAATCTTCGCCGGACTCCATGCGGAACTTTTCAAAGTCCTCATAGGAAATCACCGCCTCGCCTCTGATCACCAGGTGACCCGGATAATCGATCTTTGGCAGGATGCCCTGGATAGCCGGTGCGAGATGGGTGATGTTGGTGCCAATGTGACCGTCTCCTCTGGTCACGACTTTACGGAGCCGGCCGTTGTCATATGTGACGACAAGCGTCAGGCCGTCCAGTTTCCATGACAGCCAGATCTTCCTGCCTTCCGCCCACTTCACGAGATCTTCCGGTTTCTTTGTCTTGGCCAGGGAAAGAGCCGCGAATTCATGCGGTTCCTTGGCACCGGCGATCTGATCGGCGGATACATTCATCGTCGGACTGTCTTCCAGAACCGTGCCGGTCTCTTCTTCCAGCTTTTTCAGTTCGTCAAACAGAGCGTCCCATTCATAGTCCGTCATCAGTTCCTGACGGCCGTTATAATAAGCGTCCGCGGCTTCGTTCAGACGGTCAGTCATCTGCCGCATCAGCTTCAGTTTATCTTCACTCATAAGCAATCACCTGGTTATTTTTTACGTTTCAGAGTCGGATGGCCGCTGGCGATCTTCTTGATGCCATGCGGATACGGAAAGGCGATCTCGGCAATGCCGTTGACGCATTTGATGACGACGCCCTCGCCGAATTTCGTGTGGGTGACCATTTCACCCTTCTTCAGCTGCGGCGTTTTTGTCTTCGCGAGTTTTTCGGCAAACGGTGCCGTGTCGTTGTCAAAAAGCAGGGATGACAGTCTTGCCTCACTGCGGGAAGGTTCCGGTGTCAGGCCGATATGTTCAATGCAGGCCGGATCGATTTCCTTGATGAAACGGGAAGTCGTCCGCACTCTCTGCAGAATATAGGAATAGCCGCCGGCTTCCATCAGATACAGTTTGTTGCGGGCTCTGGTAAAGGCGACGTACGCCAGTCTTCTTTCTTCTTCCACACCGCGGCTTCCTTCGCTCATCGCCCGTTCGTTCGGGAAGATGCCGTCGTTCATGTCTGTCACGAATACCGTGTCGAATTCCAGACCTTTAGCGGCATGCACCGTCATCAGCTGCAGATAGTCCGCCGTGGCGGTTTCTTCCCGGTCGCCGTACAGTGCCACGACCTGCAGATATTCGTCCAGACCGCTGTCCGGATTGTTTTCACAGAATTCTTCAATATCGTCCACCAGTTCCTTCAGGTTTTCGATACGTTCATGTTCACCGGCGTCTTCCAGCATCCCTTTATAGCCGCTTTCCGTCAGGATCGTTTCAAAGAGTTCATCGATCTCCATCGTGTGTTCCATGGCAATGGCGCGCCATTTCTCCACCATGGCGGTAAACCTCTGCAGCGTTGTTCTTACCTTACCGGAGAACAGCTGGTCCTGCTTCAGCACTTCATACATCGATATTTCCTGCTCACGGGCACTGTCGGCAATCATGTCCATCGTCTTATTGCCGATGCCGCGGCGCGGTACGTTGATCACTCTCTGCAGAGCCAGATCGTCGGCACTGACTGCCATGCGCAGATAACAGAGCGCGTCTTTGATTTCCTTGCGCTCATAGAACCGGATGCCGCCGTAGATGATATAGGGAATGCGGGCGTCCAGCATCGCTTTTTCCAGTGAACGGGAAAGATAATTGGAACGGTAGAGCACCGCCATATCGAGATATGATTTGCCCTTGCGGTGCAGTTCGGAAACCTTGCCGGCCACCCAGGCCGCTTCGGCGTCATCGGCCGCGCAGGCACAGTGGGTGATCTTGTCGTCCCCTTCCCGGTTTGTGAAAAGATCCTTCTTCATCCGTGAACGGTTGTTGGCAATGACCGAGTTGGCGCCGTTCAGGATCATATTGGTCGAGCGGTAGTTTTCATTCAGAATGATCGTTTCCGCATCCGGATAGTCCTTGCTGAAATTCATGATGATATTCACGTCAGCGCCGCGCCAGGTATAGATCGTCTGGTCCGGATCTCCGACGACATACAGCATACTGTCTTCGCCGGCCAGTAATCTGATCAGTTCATACTGCAGGGCGTCGATATCCTGGAACTCGTCGACCAGCACACAACTGAGGCGGTCCTGCCACTTTTTTCTGATCTGCGGGAAGCGGCGGAACATCCGCACTGTCCAGAGGATCAGATCGTCAAAGTCGAGGGCCAGCAGATCGTGCTGCCGGTTCAGGTAGTACTCGTATACTTTCGCCCTTGTCTTATCGGCGGAATAATCACCGGCGATCTCATAGGCTTTTTCAATTGAGATATCGGCTGCTTTGTTGTTGGAAATATAATCGATCATACTGCCGTACGGCCAGCTGGTCGTATCAAGATTCAGCTGCTTGTAGGCTTCTTTCAGTACCGCCTTCTGATCGTCAGCGTCCATGATCGTATAATTGCGGGGATAATCCATCACTTCGATATCTTCCCGAAGGATCCTGACGCAGAGGGAATGAATGGTGCTGATGCGTGGCAGATATGTCTGATCTTCCAGCATCCGGCTGACTCTTTCCTTCATTTCGTTGGCCGCCTTGTTGGTGAAGGTAATGGCGAGAATGCGGCTGGCGAACATGCCGCAGTCTTCGATCAGATGAATGATCCGCATGGTAAGAACACGTGTCTTGCCGGAACCAGCGCCGGCAATGACACGGATATATTTCGCTTCCGAAAGAACAGCTTCTTTCTGGTTTTTGTTTAATAAGGATACGTCTGTCATGTATGCACTCCGTTTGAACTGCCCTATTATATCATGATTCGTATGCATTCACTGTTCGCAATCATGTATAATTACCGTATGTTACGTATTGCGAATCAATGGAAAGATTATGCCTGCCTTGAAGCGGGCAATGGCGAAAAGCTGGAACAGTGGAAGGATGTCATTCTGCGCCGTCCCGACCCGCAGGCGATCTGGCCTGCTGATCAGAGAAAAGGCGCCTGGCAGAAAGCAGACGCGGTTTATCACCGTTCAAATAAAGGCGGCGGCAGCTGGGAATACCGCAAGAAACTGCCCGAGTCATGGACTGTCTCCTACCGCGCTTTGACCTTCCGGGTCTCACCTACCGGCTTTAAGCATACCGGCCTGTTCCCGGAACAGGCGGTGAACTGGGACTGGATGAGTGATCTGATCCGTACCCATCAGGATGAGCAGCTGCGCATTCTGAATCTGTTTGCCTATACGGGCGGTGCCACCATGGCATGCGCCGAAGCCGGGGCGGCAGAAGTCGTTCATGTGGATGCCTCCAAAGGCATGGTGCAGTGGGCCAAGGAAAACCGCGACCTCTCGCACCTGGAAGATAAGAAGATCCGTTTCATCGTTGACGACTGTCTGAAATTCGTGGAACGGGAAAAGCGCCGCGGTCATACCTACCACGGCATCCTGATGGATCCGCCCTCCTACGGCCGCGGACCGAACGGGGAAATGTGGAAGTTTGAAAAGGAAATCGTCGGTCTGATCGAAGCATGCATGGATATTCTTGACGACCATGCCCTCTTCTTTCTGATCAACAGCTATACGACCGGTTTCTCCTCCATCGTTCTGGAAGATCTGATGAAAACGATCATCCTGCCGGAACATCAGGACGGTACGGTCGAGACCGGCGAAGTCGCTCTGCCGATCACCGGCAGCGGTTTACTGCTGCCCTGCGGCATATATGGAAGATGGCAGCGGAAATGATCAATGTTCTGTACGAAGACAATCACCTTCTCTGTGTTGAAAAACCGGTGAATGTGCCTGTCTGTGAAGATGAAAGCAAGGACGACGATCTGCTGTCGATGGCCAAACGGTATATCAAGGATAAATATGACAAGCCGGGCAATGTCTGGCTTGGCCTGGTGCACCGGCTGGACAGACCGGTCGGCGGCGTCATTGTCTTCGCCCGCACTTCCAAGGCCGCTTCACGGCTTTCCGAAAGTGTGCGCACCCATCAGCTCGGCAAGGAATACTACGCCATTCTTGACGGTGTTCCAAAGCAGCCGCAGGGAACATTGACGGACTATCTGCGCAAGGATGCCCGCACCAATACCACCCGCGTCACGGATGCCGAACATGGCAAAAAGAGCACGCTCCGTTATGAAACGGTCGCGGTTAGAGACGGAAAGACACTGGTCAGGGTACAGTTGGAAACCGGCCGCTCCCACCAGATCCGTGTGCAGTTCGCCAGCCGCAATCTGCCGCTCGTCAACGATCAGCGCTATCATCCGCATCCAAGCCACGGACCGATTGCCTTGTATGCCTGCCGGCTGCGGGTTCCCCATCCGATCAGCCGTGAGGAAATCGTCGTTTCCCATAATCCGCCATCCGTATCACCATGGCTGTTATTCGAGGATTGTTATGACTGTGAATAAGAAAACAGGAAAAAAGAAAAGCGGCCGCCGGAAACCAAGGCGGCGGGTGCGCTGGTGGCTTCTGGTGCCGGTAGCGATGGTCATCGCCGCCATTGTGTATCTTGCCACCATGCCATACCGCAATGACAACGAGAAACTTGCGAATCTCGGCTATGACAAGGAAACGATCGCCCTGATCAGGGAAAAGGAACTTCTCCATCTGATCCTGGACAATGATTACTATTCCGATCAGCTGGCGCAGGCTATCAAAGACGGCACACTGCGGACGGACTATATTGATCTTTACACCTGTCTGCCGAAGCGCAGTCCGGAAGCACTGGACTTTCTGATCTACCGGCGGCTGGCTGATGAAGGATATGAAAACGACCAGATCGTGAACCTGTTTCACAGTCTGGAACAGAAGGAACTGACTCCCCTGCTGGTCTATGACTATCAGTGGGATGAAATCTCCTATATCAATGACGTCATCGACTGCCGCAAAAGCGGACATTTCGATCTGAGCAGTGACTACCGGCAGATGTGCAAAGTTACCGGCAAGGCAGACAACCCGGATTCCCTGCAGGTGCTTGTCAACCGCCGCAATTATCTGGAAGACAGCTATGAACCGGCTGATCTGAAAACGATCTCGGACGAGTTCGCCATCAACGGCTGCCAGCTCCGCAAGGAAGCTGCTGACGCGGCTGTGCGGATGATCCAGGCAGCTCAGAACAATGGCATTTACTTCTTCATCAGCGACGCCTACTGGGATTATGACAGCCTGGTCGAACTGAATGACCGTCTGCTGTCCTACATGACGGAAGTGGAAGTTGACGTTTCCCTCGCCAAGCCCGGCTTCAATGAACATCAGACCGGTCTGGCTCTGAATTTCGCGCCGACTTTCGAAAACGAAGACAATTTCCGACTTACCGAAGCTTACAAATGGCTGAAGGAACACGCCGCCTCCTATGGCTTCGTGGAACGCTTTCCGCAGTACAAGGAAGCCATCACCGGCCGGGAAACGGAACCAGCTCATTTCCGCTATGTCGGCAAAAACACCGCCATGGCAGTCAAGGAGTCAGGTCTCACCTATGACGAATTCTACAACCTCTATCTGAAGGACTGGGACAACCCGGAACTGGAACCTTCCCAGAGCATTCTTTCCGATATTGAGTGGTATCAGATAACGGACTGACAAAGTCCGTTTTTTTTTTGATACCGCTATTTTCAAAGAAATAGTTGATGGTGTTCCTAACAAGGTACAGTGATAAATGCTGGAAGACATATTCTTAACATAGAGAGGTCGAGAATATGTTGATCAATCAGGAATTCATTAATCATCTGACACCTGTAGAAGTATCTTTTATCAGGATAGGCATTGAAAAGCTTTATAAGGAGAAGGTCAGGCCTGACACCACAAATTATGAGAATGTTTCATCTCATGTGGAATGTTGTCCGCACTGCGGCTCGGTTCATTTCGTGAAGAACGGATTTAATCCGCATCACAGGCAGAAGTACAGATGTAAAGACTGTAACGCTGTATTCATGGCTACCACCGGGACAATGTTTACGCATTCGAAGACCAATTTTGATACATGGTCTACATTCATAGCCGGAGAATTGAACAGTTTAACGTTGGAACAGCAGAGCATCGCCACCGGCTTATCCAAGACGACATGTTTCAATATGCGTCATAAGCTTTATCAGGCCGCCTCCAGAGTGCAGAATCAATCGATTCTCTCCGGAGAAGTGGAACTGGATCCCACTTATACAAGCATCAATCTGAAAGGCACAAAGCCAGTAAAAATGCCACGCTACAGTAAGCACAGAGGGAAAGGACGTTACAGAAAACAAGCGTCTTCCGGGAATACACTCCTTGGACTGAACCATCACAAGGTATGTATCGTCGCAGCAATCGATGAACATGACAATATGCTTTTCAAAGTGGGCGGTTTAGGAAGAGAAAGCTTTGATATTCTGAATCAATTCAGAGATCACTATTCTTCCAATAGTATGATCATCAGTGATGACAGTCACAGTATTCAGACATTTGTAAGCAAGAACAGATTCCGCAGTGATATTATTCCTTCCAATGCCCTCACATCACCGAGCGGCAGAAGTGTAGCTTCTGTAAATGAAATGCATACAGAACTCAAGAATCTGATCAGAAGGAAACATGGAATCAGTACCAGGCATCTGCAGGGCTATCTCGATTGGCTTGTTTTTCTCAAATGTCTTAGATACACCCTTGATATGAGAAAGTGGAGACCAGAAGCATACATGATGACAATGAAGGAAATCATTCCTTTCCGGTGCTGCGACATTCCTAAGAAGCCAATGCCTATCAGTTTATATGCCGCATATAGCGAATATCACTACGGTATTTACAGCCTTATCAACTAAATCTTTGAAAAGAGCGTTTGATACAGAAAAGATCCGCTGTTACTGCGGATCTTCCGGATTCTCTTCTTTTTTCATGAAAGCGAGGATTTCTTCCCGGTGGGCTTCCATGTCATCGTAACCAAGCTGATAGAGCTCTTTGCATTTGTCCTCATCACCCTTCCAGCGGCTGACTTTTATCGTTTTGGACGGGCACATCAGGATCGCCTTCTTTTCATCAGCCAGCGAACGGATGATGTCCATCTGATGGTTGTAGTTCAGATGACGGACATGATAATCTTTGGCGGCCTGCGGGCACTCGCGGTAATCAACTTTCATCATGATCTCGACCATCGGAGCAGCCGGTTTGCGGACATAGTCACGCGGTTTGGTCGTGATGACCATGAACTTCGTGCAGCCCTTTTCCATGGCCCTTTCGATCGGAATCATCTTGGTGATGCCACCGTCCAGCAACCGTCTTCCCTTGTATTCAACGACAGCCGAGGCAATCGGCAATGCGCATGTCGCCCTTAGCAGATCCAGATCGTCATCGAGATCTTCCGGTCCGAACCAGCATGTCTCGCCTTTGCCCAGATCATACGCACCGACTTCCATATCCGGTTTGGCAGCCCGGAGCGGCGCCATGCTCAGACCTTCCTTTTCCTTCAGGCAGACATTGAAAATATATTTATAGGCGACATAATGGCCTTCCTTGAGAAGTGCCTGGATACCGACACATTCCGGACCGGCCGCGTATTTGGTGGCCATGTTCTTCGCGGCTTCCATCTTGTCAGCCAGAAAACATGCCAGATAGACGGCACCTGAAGAAATGCCGACGCTGTAGTCAAAGGAAATGTGATTGTCTTTCAGCCAGGTCAGAGCACCGACTGTGTAGGCGCCGCGGACACCGCCGCCTTCCAGAACAAGTCCGATTTTTTCCATATACTTCATTACCTCATTCAGTATTGTATCTCAGATCAGCGGAATAAACACACTCAGAAGCGCCTGCAACATGCGGACGATCACGTTGGTTTCTTTCATCTCCGCCACCGTCATTTCATGTGATACTTCCAAAGCCTTTTCAAAGTTCTCCCGGATCTTGATGATTTCCGGTGTATTGTGCAGCAGAACACCGTTTTCAAAATGCAGGAAGTAACTGCGGTAATCCGTGTTCGCGCTGCCGACGATCGCCATGTTGTCATCGCTGACGAAATCCTTGGCATGATTGAAACCGGGTGTGTATTCGTAGATCTTCACACCGCCTTCCAGCAGAGGCAGATAATAGGATCTGGTAATCATGAAGACCAGTTTCTTATCAGCGATATGCGGTGTCAGAATTCTGACATCCACGCCGTTTTTGGCAGCCAGGATCAGTTCGTTTTTCATGGCTTCCGTCAGGATCAGATAAGGTGTGTCGATATAGATATACCGGTTGGCATGGGCGATCATGTTCAGATGCATGTTCATGGCAACCGTCTCGGTATCGGTCGGTGTATCGGAATACGGCTGATAATAGCCGCCGTCGCTTGCTGTATCACACGGCAGATGGTACTTTTCGTAATCCACCGGATTGTCATCACCGCGCACATATGTCAGCATGCCCATGAACATGACGGTCATGGACCAGACTGCTTCACCGCGGATCATCAGGGCACTGTCCTTCCACTTTCCGAAACGTTCTTCGCGGCCGACATATTCATCCGCCAGATTGACACCGCCGGTAAAGGCCGTGTTGTTGTCGATGATCGTGATCTTGCGGTGGGAACGGTTGTTCATGCGGAAGATCAGAGCCGGACGGACATGGTTGAAGCGGTAGGCTTCAATACCGAGACTGCGGAGGTGGCGGTCATAATGCCAGGGCAGTGTGATACTGCCGAAGTCGTCATAGATGATCTTGACTTCGACACCCTGCTTCGCCTTCTCCTTGAGAACTTCCAGGATCTCCTGCCAGAAGGAACCTTCGTCAATGA
This sequence comes from uncultured Erysipelotrichaceae bacterium, assembly GCA_902793635.1. Taxonomy (GTDB): domain Bacteria; phylum Bacillota_I; class Bacilli_A; order Erysipelotrichales; family Erysipelotrichaceae; genus Bulleidia. The sequence goes on from CADBEA010000009.1 coordinate 41,134, forward strand.
TGAAGAATTCCATGAAGATATAATGCTGGGCTTTCTTCAGTTCCTCAATATAGGCTTTGCCCCATTCCTCACCGCTGCTGTAATACGTACAGGTGCTGCCCTGCATCGGCGGAAAACCGCACTGCAGACCATAGCGGAAGACATGGGCCGCTTCTTTATCGAGGCCGTCCAGCATGCTTTCATCCGTCTGTAAAAGACCGACCATCTTCTGGGAGGCACGGATCGTTCCATTGTTCAGCTTCTTCGGCATTTTCCGGTTCGCGGCAAGGGCGTAAAGCGGCACTCCGACGACCGGCAGAGCCAACAGAACAATGATCCAGGCAATCTTATAGGACGGGTCAGACTGGGAATTGACGACCATGATAACCATCAGTATGGACACAATATTCAGGATCGGCATGACCTTGATATAGATCGAGGCATGGTAAATCAGCACCGCGATCGCTGCGAACTGCAGCCAGAACAGCGGTACGATCAGCATCAGTCTTCCCGTTAATATTTTGATAATTCTGCGCATGTAGGTATTATAGCAAACCCCGCTTATTTCAGCGAATAATAGTATATATTCTTGTTCGTTTCGCCTCTTTTATACAGCCAGTGCCACGCCGGTACATCGACGTTTCCCTTCAGGACACCGCCCAGTTTTTCCAGTGTTTTTCTGGAAGGAATATTGTCCGGCGAACAGGTCAGAAGCAGCTCGTCCATGCCGTATTCATCCCGGGCGATTGCAAAAAGGATCAAACAGGCATGATAGGCATAGCCATGGCCGCGGTAGGCTTCGTAGATACGGTAGCCGATCTGGCCGGCATAATACAGTTCTTCATTCATGCCGAGACGCAGGTCACATTCGCCGATCTTGCGGTTTCCGCCGTGTTCATAGATTCCGTAGATCACTGATGGTACATAGTTGTTGAAGGCATTGGCAGAACGGGTAAACTCCTGTTTCAGATCAACAGGATCTCCTTCATAGCGTTTTCTGCCGAACCAGTCACGAAAACTTTTCATATCATACTTATTATACGCGCAAAAAAAGCGGCTGTTCAGTCAACAGTCGCTTCAACGATCTTTCGGTAGTATTCCTGCAGTTCTTTTTTCTGATCGTCAGTCAGCTGCTTGTCCTTGATCGTGCCTTCAAAGCTGTCGACCAGTGAGACATGCGCGCCGGTGATCTTTCCCTGTTTCACGCCGATCACTTCCGGTACATAGAAGACCGGTCCCTCACCCTCCACGACGATGAAGGTCTCTTCGATATAGGCAACCAGTTCCTTGACGGTTTCCTGCGGCGGCATCGGGGAAATGCCGGTATTGACATAATAAACCGGAACGCCGTATTCCAGAGCGACCTTGTTCAGTTCCGGCACGGCTCGGTTGCACCAGTAGCAGTCGTCTTTGCCGTAGTAAAGAATGCCTGAGCCGCCCTCCTTGAAAAAACGGATCGATTCTTCCAGTGTGATTTCGCGGAATTCAGCTATCGGTTCTGAGAGGTATTCATAGCCGGACATATCCGCTGTCTGATATTTGATATCGACCGGATTGGTTATTACAGCTGTTGTGGGTTCTGCCGGTGCGGAGCAGCCGCAGAAAACCAACACCGCTGAAACGATGGCCGTCAGTATGTGGTTCTGTTTCTTGTTTTTCATCATGCCAAACAGTATAGCACTTACCGCAGGATCAGTCTAATTTTCTTATTTCCGTCTGATCGTAGAACGAGTCGATCTTGGCACGGGTCGCAAGACCTCTCGAATAAGCTGTGGCAGCACCGCTGGATACGGCATACTTGAAGCTGTCGAGAACATCGCGGCTGCGCAGATAGTCCATCAGGAAGCCGGCCACCAGCGAGTCACCGGTACCGACCGTATTGACAAACTGATCATGATGCAGGACATCACCTTCATAGACGCCGCCTTCATAGACCAGGATCGCCAGCTTGTTGTCAACCAGGACAAGGACATGCTGTACACCGTCTTCAAAGACTTGCTTGGCGGCTGCGACGATCTGTTTCTTCGACTTCAGTTCTTTGCCGACCAGGACACCAAGATCGTCATCGGTCGTCTTCAGCATGAACGGATGAGCCGGAATGACCTGGCGCATCAGGTTCGGATTTGTGTCAATCACGACTTTGACACCCGCGTCGATTGCCTTTTTCAGCATGTCGGCAGTTTCGTCTTCCAGATATTCCGGTGTGATACCGGCCAGGACGAAGTAGTCCGTGTCACCCAGACGCTCTACCTTTTCCCGCAGGTTCTTCATATCACTGTCAGTGATATAAGGTCCGGTGGCATTCAGGTTGGTATGCATTTCCGCATGACATTTGACGTTGATACGGGTATGGCCGTCAATGTACGTGAAGTACGGACGGATCTCCTGATATTTAGCCAGCAGGGAAATGTAGAAGTCTTTGGTGAAACCGCCGACAAAGCCGAAAGCTCTCGTCGGGATTCCCAGGTTGTTGAGGACGATGGAAACGTTGATGCCTTTGCCGCCTGCTTCATAGAATTCCAGATTGGAACGGTTCGGTTTGCCTCTTTCCAGCGGTCCGTCCACTTCCATGTAGTAATCAAGGGAAGGGTTCATGGTGCATGTTGAAATCATAATTGTCACCTCTCACAAGTTTTATTAATGATACCGAGAATGACCTGGCAGGCCATCTCGAGTTCTTCACTGACCAGATATTCATAGCGGCCGTGGAAATTGCCGCCGCCGCAGCCGAGATTCGGACACGGCAGTCCGCGGAATGACAGCTGGGCACCGTCGGTGCCGCCTCTGACCGGCGCGCTGACCACACTCAGGCCCAGGCCTTCCATGACCCCGCGGGCAATCGCTGTTACTTCCGGATGCTTGTTCAGCACTTCGATCATATTGCGGTAGGAATCCCTGAATGACACTTCACATGTGCCTTCGCCGTACTGCAGATTGATATAATCGGCGGCTTTGCGCATGATTTCCTTCATGATTTCCAGCCGGTCCGCGTCATGATCTCTCAGAATATAATCCATTTCCGCGCTGTCACAGTCACCTTTCATGCCATGCAGGTGAATGAAGCCGTCCCGGCCTTCCGTATGTTCCGGCACCATGTGCTGGGGCAGCAGCTGTTCGTATTCGGTAGCCACCCGGGCGGCGTTGATCATGCGGTCTTTTGCTTCACCGGGGTGAATCGAGAAACCGGTGAATTTCACCACCGCTGACGCGGCGTTGAACGTTTCATCCGCCAGTTCGCGGACCGTACCGCCGTCCATCGTATAGGCGAAGTCAGCTCCGAATTTATCAATGTCGAAGTACTTCGGACCGTTGCCGATCTCTTCATCAGGGGTAAAACTGACCGCCACAGTGCCGTGCTTTACTTCCGGATGGGCGATCAGATAGGCCATCGCCTCCATGATGCAGGCAATGCCGGCCTTGTCATCCGCACCGAGCAGCGTCGTGCCGTCGGTCACGACCAGCCGTTTGCCTTTCAGGCCGCGCATCCAGGGGAAATCGTCCATCTTCATGGTGACTTCCTCATTCAGCGGAATGTCATTGCCGTCAAAGCATTCAATGATACGCGGCTTCACATCGGTGCCGCTGTAGTCGGGAGCGGTGTCCATGTGGGCAATGAAGCCGACTGTCTTTGTCTCATAATCCAGATTGGAAGGCAGTTTGGCATAGACATAGCAATGTTCGTCCAGTGCGACGTCCGCCATTCCCATTTCCAGCAGTTCTTTCTGAAGCACACGGGCCAGATCAAACTGTTTCTGTGAGGACGGTGTGACGTCCTCATTGCCCGGATCGGACTGGGTATCGATCCGGCAGTAGCGTATCATTCTCTCTTCAGCACTCATTTTTTTCTGCCTCTTTCCGTATCTTCCTCCAGCGTCATGCCTGAAAACGTGCAGTCAAACCAGGAATCACCGGGACTGCAGGCATATATGCCGAGACTGATTGTTTTTTTGTTTTCGGGATCGATCCAGAATTCCCGAAGGTCCGAATAGCGGATGCCGGTAAAACTGTACTGGATACGGACCACGCCGCCCCGGTACCAGACTCTGTAATACATACAGGAAATACTGCTGCCGATCTCACGCTTGGAAATATCGCCTTTTTCGTCATGATAGACGATGCAGTTCAGCGTCATGCGTTCAGCACTGCGGCATTCCGTGCCGCATACAGCTTTCCTTTTATCCCCTTCATAGATGATCATGCCGCACTGGTCAAACGGTCCCCGGAAGGAAAACTCCGACTTCATCGAGAAACAGAAGCTGCCGTTCGGTTCCAGTGACAGTTCAATGGCCTCGGCGCTTTTGCCGGCAGGTTTCAGATCAGTAAAGGGTTCTGTTTCCAGAACGATTTTGTCAGTGCCCTGCAGATACAGCTGCGGCTTGCAGATCCAGATCAGATCACGGGGATCAACATGCCTGCCGGTCATTGCGGATCAAGGCGGAAGGTATGTTCGTACTGGATGCCGTATTCGACCTTATGGAGGGTTTCCTCATCGGCGAGAGCCTTGATGATCTCACGGGCAAATTCAATGGTCGCTCCCATGCCTCTGCCGGTGATCAGATTGCCGTCCCGCACCGCCAGTTCCTGCTGATATTCACCTTCGTAGGACGGATCGTCAAACGTCGGGAAGCAGGTGTATCTGCGGTCTTTCAAAAGACCCATGTGGCCGAGGATCGAAGGTGCCGCACAGATCGCGCAGGTCAGTTTTCCCGCTTCAAAATGAGCTTTGAGGGCTTCCCGAAGATCATCAAACTGTTCCAGATTCGAAGTCCCCACTTTGCCGCCCGGCAGGATCAGAACATCATATTCCGCCGGATCGGTTTCCATATAGATTCTGTCCGTCAGCATCTCAATGCCATGGGAACTCTTCACGAAATTATTGTCTTTAATGGAAATTGTCTCGATTTCAATATTGGCTCTGCGCAGCAGATCGACGGTGATCAGTCCTTCACAGGTTTCGAAACCGTCTGCCAGATAAATTGCACATTTCATAATATGTGTCTCCCTAAGCCTCATTATAACATCCGTTATCATAATCAAAAAGGGAAACCACCCAGGCTTCCCTTTTTTCATCTGTGTCCGTCCGCTGAATCTTCAGTCTACTTCTCGATCAATTGTGCACGCGATTGATCTTCTAGATTTTCACCTGTTAATCAGAGTGTTTTCTGTCATTTCCGGTTCGGCTCGCAGTCCAATCTGCCTGCTTGCTTTGCCGGAACTGATTACTGGCAGTCTGACCTCTCGACGACTATGCCTTCAGCTCTCTCTTTTGTGCTTTCCTTAAAGGATATGCACATCTGGATCCTTTTCCCGGTTCACACCGTTTCTCGATCTTTTTAACTGTCTCATACAGTGTATGGAAAGAAATTCCGGCTTTTTCAATTAGTGGATACCTAGACCTATATTTCAGCTCGGGCTACAGATTTTCTGATAGTCCGCATGGGCCACGAAAAGCGGTTTTCCAACCGTAGACGCAACCTCTTTATTGTGTGCAACTATACTTCTTCTACCTTTATAGTATTGATGGGGAAGGGAAAAAAAAGGCTGTTTTTTCAGCCTTCGTTTTGATAGAATAATAATGTTGAGGGCAGAAATACTGCCCTTTTTTCGTGACTGGCAAAGACCCGGCTCAGTCATTCTCCTCGCTTTCGATCTTGCCCAGTTCACGCATGTGTCTGCGTCTGTCGAGAGCGGTCAGATACTTCTTGCGGATGCGGATGTCACTCGGTGTGATTTCCACCAGTTCGTCGTCATTGATGAATTCGATCGCACCTTCCAGCGTCAGGATGCGCGGCGGCACCAGTTTCATCGCTTCGTCGTTGCCGGTGGAACGGACAGCCGTCATCTTTTTGTTCTTGATCGGATTGACACCCATGTCCATGTTTTTGGCGGACACACCGATGATCATGCCTTCGTAGACCGGCGTCTGGGCACCTATGAACAGCTGGCCTCTTTCCTGGATATTCCATAACGCATACGTCATGGCACCGCCGGTCTCGGTGGAGATCAGAGCGCCGTTTTCACGCTGCGGAATGTCACCCTTCCACGGTTCGTAATCAGCCAGTCTCTGCACCATGGTGCCTTCACCGTGTGTCATGTTGATGAAGTCGGAACGGAAACCGATCAGACCGCGGGTCGGGCACATGTAAGTAATCCTTGTATAAGTGCCGACGTCTTCCATATTCTCCAGCATGCCCTTGCGGATGTTGAGGGCGCCGATGACCGAACCGGAATACTCATTCGGGACGTCAATGACTACTTCCTCGACCGGCTCACAGGTCACACCGTCGATCTTCTTCAGAATGACTTCCGGACGGGAGACAGCGATTTCATAGCCTTCGCGGCGCATCTGTTCCAGCAGGATCGTCAGATGCAGTTCACCGCGGCCGCTGACTTTGAAGGTATCAGTGGAATCTGTTTCTTCCACTTTCAGACCGACATTGACTTCCAGTTCCTTTTCCAGACGTTCGCGGATATTGCGGGAGGTGACGAATTTGCCGACCTGACCGGCAAACGGTGAATCGTTGACCATGAAGTTCATGGACAGTGTCGGTTCTTCGATCTTGATCATCGGCATCGGATCAGGTTCACCGACCGGGCACAGCGTATCACCGATATTGATATCGGGAATGCCGGAGATCATGCAGATCTCACCGCACTGGATCTCCGGTACGGAAATCCGGCTGAGTCCTTTGTAGACAAAGATCTGATTGGTCTTGCCTTTATGGGAACTGCCGGAGGCGTTGCATACTTCATACTGCGTCGCTTCCTTCAGGGTTCCCTTGTAAATGCGGCCGATACCGAGACGGCCGATATAGTCATCGTACGCCAGAGCGCAGATCTGCATCTGCACCGGCTCTTCCATCAGGTTCGGATAGGCCTGGGCATGTGAGATGATCGTTTCAAACAGCGGCACGATATCTTCGTTGGTATCTTCCTGCTCGTAGCGGACAATGCCTTCTCTTGCGGTACCGTAGAGGATCGGGAAGTCCAGCTGATCGTCAGTCGCGTTCAGTTCCAGGAACAGTTCATATACTTCATCGATGACTTCGTTGGCTCTTGCGTCCTGCTTGTCCATCTTGTTGATGATCAGGATCGGACGCAGACCGATCTCCAGTGACTTCTGCAGAACGAAACGGGTCTGCGGCATCGGACCTTCGGCTGAGTCAACCAGCAGGATAACGGTATCGACAGTACGGATAATACGTTCAACTTCGGAAGAGAAATCGGCGTGACCCGGTGTGTCGACGATATTGATTTTATAATCTTTATATGTGACCGAACAGTTCTTCGAATAGATCGTAATGCCTCTTTCACGTTCCAGATCGTTGGAATCCATGACGCAGTCCACGACCTTCTCGTTGTCCTTGAAGACATGACTCTGCTTCAGGAAGGCGTCAACCAGTGTCGACTTGCCCGCGTCAACGTGTGCGATTACAGCTATATTAATAATCTTCTGATAATCCATACCCATCACCTGCTTTCAAAGTGCGTGCCTATTATACTTGTCAAACGAATAAATTACAACCAAAATTGATTGACGAACCAGGTAACCGGTTCTATAATAATTAAGCACGCGCCAGTGGTGGAATGGCAGACACGTACGCTTGAGGGGCGTATGAGGAGACTCGTGCAGGTTCAAGTCCTGTCTGGCGCACCATTCAGAAGACCGGTATCGAAGAGATGCCGGTCTTTCTTTTTGCCTGTCCAGCAGGAAAGACTGCTATGATAGTCAAAGGAAGGTAACGCCTATGAAACAAATGGATATCCGTATGATCACCGACCCCGATCAGAAACAGACCATTGCCCGGACTGTTCTGGAGGCACTGACCGACTGGTTCGGTGTTACTGAATCCCGCGAGGAATACATCCGATTGAGCCATGACTGGCCCTTTTTCACAGCCATGGTTCAGGAAAAGCCGGCCGGATTTCTGTGCCTGAAGAAAACCGGACCGAAGACAATCGAACTGACAGTCATGGGGGTCCTGAAAGAGTACCAGCGCCAGGGGACCGGCAGGGCATTGTTCCAGGCCGCCCGTGAATATGCCGTCAAAGCCGGATATGAATTCATGCAGGTCAAGACCGTGCAGTCCGGATGGTATGAGGAATATGATGCGACAAACCGGTTCTATCAAAGCCTCGGCTTTCAGGAACTGGAAGTGATCCCGACAGTATGGGATGAGAAAAATCCCTGTCAGATCTATATCATGTCTTTGAAGAAGGAGACATCTGCGATTGATCTGATCATGTCCCGGCACAGCTACCGGGGCAGATACAGACTGGACAAAGTGCCGCGGGAAGATCTGAAAACGATCCTGGAAGCCGGCCTGGCCGCCCCTTCCGGCTGTAACATGCAGACAACGTCGCTCATCGCGGTGGATGACGAATCTCTTCTTAAGGAAATCCTTTCGGTGATCGATCCGCCGGTGGCTAAGACCGCTCCTGCTCTGATCTGTGTCCTGACGCAGCGGATCCCCGCTTACCGTGACAAATGCTTTGCCGTGCAGGATTACGCCGCGGCGATTGAAAACATCCTGCTGGCCGCCGTATCCCTCGGCTATCAGAGCTGCTGGTATGAAGGACATATCACCGACGACGATCGGATCTGTGACAGGATCGCGGATATCCTCAACGTCCGCAAAGACTATGAAGTGGTCTGCATCCTGCCGATTGGCAAAGCGGAAACAGAGCCGGTGCCGGCAAAGAAAAAGGCGTTTTCTGAGCGGGCCTGGTTCAACGGCTTCCAGACTGACAGTGAATAAACTAAAAATGCGGTTTGCACCGCATTTTTATTTAAGCTGAGATCAGCTGCCGTTCGTCTTCGACTTCCGCCTTCATATCCAGCATGACACCGTTGACTTTGTATTTCTTCAGGACGAACATCGTCACGGTTGCCGCGACACCGTCGATCGGCGCCAGTTTCTCACCAACAAAGTCAGCTACTTCACGCATTGTTCTGGCGTTGATGCTGAGCAGGAATTCGGAAGTTCCGCTGGTCAGATACAGGGAACTGACTTCCGGGAATTTACCGATTCTTTCCGCGATCTTGTCATAGCCGGTGCCGCGTTCCGGTTTGGCGCTGACACCGATAAAGGCATCGACATGATCAATATTCGTTTTATCCCAGTTAATGACGGTATGGTAGCCGCAGATGATTTTCTTGGCTTCCAGGGAATCCTTTGTTTTCGCGACTTCCTCTTCGCTTTCGCCGAGAATGTCAGCCAGATCAGTTACTGTTGCCCGCGGATCGTCAGCGAGCAGGTGCAGCAGTTTCATCGCATCCATGATGTTATTCTCCTTTATGTTCGTTCACGAATTCAGCGATCCGTTTCATCGCTTCTCTTAAATGGTCAATGCTGTAGGCATAGCTGATACGGGCAAATCCTTCGCCGCTTGCTCCGAAGGCATTGCCGGGAACGATCGCCACATGCTTTTCCTTCAGCAGCGCTTCACAGAATTCATCGCTGGAGAGTCCCAGGATGGAAATGTCCGGGAAGACATAGAAGGCACCTTTCGGTTCGAATGTCTTCAGACCCATTTCATTCAGCTTGCGTACACAGTACTGTCTTCTCAGGTCATACTGACGGCGCATTTCCTCAATGTCGTCGTCGCAGTCCTTCAGAGCGGTAATGGCCGCGTACTGGCTGGTCGTCGGGGCTGACATGATGCAGCTCTGATGGATCTTCGTCATTGCCTGGATCAGCGGCTTCGGTCCGGCCGCGTAGCCAAGACGCCAGCCGGTCATTGAGAAGGTCTTTGAGAAACCGTTGACAACGATCGTATGTTCGCGCATGCCCGGGAATGAGGCAATTGACTCATGCCGGTATCCGTAGGTCAGTTCGGAATAGATTTCATCGGAAAGAACGATGACGTTGGTATCACGCAGCACTTCGGCGATCGCTTCGAGATCCTCATGGCGCAGGACAGCACCGGTCGGATTGTTCGGATAGCCGAGAACCAGGATCTTGGTGCGCGACGTCAGGGCTGCCTTGATTTCTTCCGCTGTCACCCGGAAGTCATTTTCTTCCTTGGTGGCGATCGGTACCGGCACTCCGCCGGTCAGCGTCGTGATCGGATCGTAGCAGACAAAGCACGGTTCCGGAATAATGACTTCGTCACCCGGTTCCACCAGTGCGCGGATCGCCAGATCGATTGCTTCCGAACCGCCGACTGTCACCAGCACTTCCGTTTCGTCATAATGCAGTCCGTAGCGTTTCTGCAGCCAGACACCGATTTCTTCACGCAGTTCTTTCAGACCGGCATTGGCCGTGTATTTTGTCCGGCCGACTTCCAGAGAATGGATGGCGGCATCGCGGATGTCCCATGGTGTCTGAAAGTCAGGTTCGCCGACACCAAGGCTGATGCATTCCGGCATTTCTGCCGCAAGGTCAAAGAATCTGCGGATCCCCGAGGGACGCATGTCTTTGGCTTTCTGCGAAATCAATTTTTCATAGTCCAACATACACATTTGCCTCTCATATTGTTATATTATACTCTAGACGAGGGAAAATGCCGAACAAAACCATGCCTGAGCGGGAAAATGTCAAAGCCCTGTCAGCCCTTGTGCTGATGGCCTATCTGATCCTCAAGTTGCTGTCGCTGACAGTGCCTTTTCTTCTGCCCTACATGCGCTGGCCGCTGCGGATCATCTTCGCGGCATTTGCGGTTCTGCTGATCCTCAGTGAAACAATGCCGAAAAAAAGATCTGCTCACCGGATAAGGTGAAAAAGCAGATCTTTTCTTTTGTTCAGTCTTCCGATTTCAGTTCGAAGATCATATCTCGGAGTTCCGCCGCTCTTTCGAAGTTCAGTGAGGCGGCTGCCTCTCTCATTTCCGCCTCCAGTTCGCCGATCAGCTTGGCATGATCTTTGGCGGACATCTTTTTCTTTTTGTTCATATAGCGGGCTGCCATCTCTCTGGTTTCCTTGCCGCGGATCGCGTCTTCGACATTCTTGCGGACCGTCTTCGGGACGATGCCGTGCTCAGCGTTATACGCTTCCTGGATGGCCCGGCGCCGGTTGGTTTCGTCGATCGCGAAACGCATCGAGTCGGTGATCGTATCGGCATACATGTAGACTTCGCCGTGCTCGTTACGGGCGGCACGGCCGATCGTCTGCACCAGAGACCGATGGGAACGCAGGAAGCCTTCCTTGTCGGCATCGAGAATGCACACGAGTGAGACTTCCGGAATATCCAGACCTTCCCTCAGCAGGTTGATGCCGACAATGGCATCAACCTTGCCAAGACGCAGTTCACGGATAATTTCCGTTCTCTCCAGTGTCTTTGTCTCGTGATGCAGATAAGCAATCTGATAGCCTCTTTCCTTCAGATACTCTGTCAGGTCTTCTGCCATCCGGACGGTCAGGGTCGTGATCAGAACTCTCTCGCCGGCAGCGATTCTTTGATCAAGAGCCTCACAGATATCATCCACCTGCCCTTTTGTCGGCCTTACACTGATCTTCGGATCCAAAAGACCGGTCGGACGGATGATCTGTTCGGTCACATGATGATCCACATGTTCCAGTTCATAGTCACCCGGTGTGGCGGAACAGTAAATGACCTGGTTGATCATGCCTTCAAATTCATCGAAGCGCATCGGCCGGTTGTCGAGCGCCGACGGCAGACGGAAACCATATTCCACCAGCACTTCCTTACGCTGCCTGTCACCGTTGTACATACCGCGCACCTGCGGAATGGAAACATGTGACTCATCGACAAACAGCAGGAAATCCTTCGGGAAATAGTCAAACAGATTCCACGGCCGCTGACCGGTCACCCGGCCGTCGATATGCATGGAATAGTTTTCGATACCCGAACAGTAGCCGTTCTCCCGCAGTGCTTCCAGATCGAAACGGGTACGCTGTTCGAGACGTTCCGCCTCGAGCAGTTTGCCGTTGTCTTTGAAATACTGCAGACGTTCTTCCAGTTCCGCCTCGATCGCGTCACAGGCTCTTTCCATGGTGGCTTTCGAGCGGGCATAGCCGCTGGCCGGGAAGATGTTGTAGAACTGATAGGCGTTCTGGGTATGGCCGGTAACCGGATCGATCTCGGTAATGCGGTCGATCTCGTCGCCGAACATTTCAATACGGATATTGAACTTGTCGGTATAGGACGGTGTGAGGTCAATGACGTCACCTCTGACCCGGATCGTGCCGCGGCCCTGATCGACATCATTGCGGCTGTACTGCAGTTCGATCAGCTTGCGCAGCAGAGCGTTGCGGTCATAGCTTTCACCGACTCTGATCGTCATGAACATATTCCGGTATTCGACCGGATCGGAAGCCGCGTAAATACAGGCCACGGAAGCGACGACGATCGTGTCCCTTCTTTCCAGCAGTGAGTTCAGGGTGCTTTCCCTGAACATGTCCAGTTCTTCGTTGATGGCAGCCGTCTTTTCGATATACATATCGCTTTTCGGCACATAGGCTTCCGGCTGGTAGTAGTCAAAATTAGAGACGAAGAACTCCACCCGGTTTTTCGGGAAGAGTTCCTTGAATTCCGAATACAGCTGTCCGGCCAGTGTCTTGTTATGGGAAAAGACAAGAGTCGGGCGGTTGACCCGTTCAATGATATTGGCCATCGTGAAAGTCTTGCCGGTGCCGGTGGCACCTTCCAGAACCTGTTCACGTTTGCCTTCCTGCAGGCCTCTGACCAGTTCGTCAATGGCCTGCGGCTGATCGCCGGTCGGCCGGAAATCCGACACCAGTTCAAAACGGTCAGCCATTGAGGATCTCCAGGGCCTTATGGTACTGCGTATCATGATCGAAACTCGTCGAGTAATCGTAGATGAGGGCAGAATAAAGCGCTTCGTAGGTTTCTTTGTTCAAATCGCCGTCCGCTTTCAGATCATAGGCGATCTGGAACTGCTTCAGGGCTTCTTTCGTCGCCGCTGAGAAATAGCCATCCGTGCGATCCGGCTGATAGCCGAGATACACCAGCATCAGCTGAGCGTCACATACCGCATCGTCAACCTGGTCGATCGTGAACAGCGCGTCGTCTTCCAGTTCCGTATAGATATGGCTGATCGCTTCTTCATCCTCGACCACAATATCCGGTTCAATGCCTTCGCCGTTGACCCAGACACCGTTGGGTGAAAGCCAGCGGGAGGTCGTGAACTTTACGGCCGAGCCGTCCTTGAACATTCTGGTGATCTGCACGGTGCCTTTGCCATAGGTCTTGGTGCCGATGACAGTGACGTCGTCACGCTGTTCCATCATCGCCGCCGTGAAGACTTCTGATGCACTGGCTGTCGATTCATCGACGAGGATCACGATCGGGCTGAATTCCATCATGCCTTTGCCGGCGGTGATCTTGTCGGTCTTTCCGTCACGGTATTCCTGCAACATGACCACGGTTCCTTCCGGAAGGAAGCGGGCCGCGATGCTGGCAAGAGCGTCCAGATAGCCGCCGCCGTTGCCGCGCAGGTCAATGATCAGTTTCTTTACGTCATTCTGTTTGAAGTCGTCAAGATAGCCGTCGATTTCATTGGCGGTCATATTGCCGAACTGATAGATATTCAGATAGCCGATATTGTTTTCAACGATCTCGCCGAACGCCGAAGCGCTGATCTTACGGCGCGGTATCGTCAGAGTGACATCATCACCCTGCCGTCCGAAGACGATCGTGACTGTCGTGCCTTCTTCACCAAGCACCCGTTCCTTGATCTCGTCGGTCGTGAAACCGGATGCGTCTTCGCCGTCGATCATCTGGATAATGTCACCGGCCTGCACACCGGCTTCCTCGGCCGGCGTGTTCTTGAAGACACGGGTAATGATATTCATATTGCCGCTTTTGATATACTGCACGCCGATGCCGACATAATCACGGTTGATACCCTGCACGAATTCCTCCACTTCCTTGGCGGACATGTACTCGGTATGCAGGTCTTCTTCCTGGGATGTCATGCCGCGCAGAGCACTGTCCACCAGCCGTTCGTTGAGGTTTTCGATATCCTTGCCGAAATACCAGTCATTCTCCAGAATATCGAAAGCTTTCTCAATCTTGTCCGAGGAATCCATCGGCAGAGACTGTCTGGCCTGATCGCTGACATTTCGCAGAGCCGGCAACGGCAGAGCGCTGCCGAACAGCCAGCCGACAACCAGAGCAAGCACGGAAAAGAATATCAGACCGAAGCGCAGCCGGCTGATCTTCTGTTTCTGTTTTCTGTCTTCGATTTCATCCGGCCAGAGATGTCTTTTCAGGCGGATGCGTTTGATTTCTTCTGTACCTGATGCTGTTTCTTCAGCCTGATACGTTTCCTTTTCTTCCATATAAGACCTCTTTTTTGAAAAAGAGTCTCAGGTGCTGAGGCTCTTTATTTGCTACCGCGCAGATATCTGGTCACCGACAGCCAGCTGCCGATAAGACCGACCAGGATACCGATAGCAAGCAGCACAGCGGAAATATAGTAGATAAACGGTTCCGGCGCGATCATCTTGAACATGCTGGAGAACATGACGCCATGAACCAGCTTGTAAACGAAGAAGTATCCCTGGATCGTCAGCACGATCGGCAGGATGGCGCCAAGCACACCGGTGATAATGCCTTCCCAGACAAACGGCGCACGGATGAAGCTGTTGGTGGCGCCGACGTTGCGCATGATATCGATTTCGTCCTGACGGGCATAGATCGTCAGCTTGATCGTGTTCTGGATCAGGAAGATCGCAAGCACGCTCAATGCCAGTACGAAGATACCGCCGAACCGTCTGATATTGATCATGGCCGAAACCATGTCAATCGTGGACTGACCGCCGTAGTTGACATCCGACACGCCTTCGATCGCCCGGATCTGATCAGCGACAGCACGGATCTGATCACCGCTGACTGCTTCGACATAGAATGCGTCATGCATCGGATTGTCTTCCCTGAACGGTTCGAAGACGGCTCTTGTTTCTTCATCATCATACTGATTGATGTAGTAGTTGAATTCCTGTTCCTTGGTCGAGAAACTGACTTTGCGGACACCTTCAATGGCCTTGATGCTGTCTTCGATCCGTTTCTCTTCGGTACTGCTCTCATAGTCAAAGTCGACCAGGACAGAGATTTCCATCGAGGATTCGACATTTCTGGTGAATGCCTGCAGATGCGATGTGAAGATCAGAAACAGGGAAATGATCGTCAGGGTGATTGCTACCGCGATCGCCGAGGAAATCGACATTGCCCAGTGTCTGCCGACACCGCTGAAACCTTCTTTAATTGCTCTACTGATCATGACGGACATAGCCTCCTTCCGCCAGGTCGGCAACGATGTGGCCGTGTTCAAGAACGACGGTGCGCTTGCGGTACTTGTTGACCAGTGTCAGGTCATGGGTGACCATCAGGATGGTCGTACCGTAAGTTTCATTGATGCGTTCCAGCAGTTCCATGATCTCATCCGATTTACCCGGGTCGAGGTTACCGGTCGGCTCGTCCGCGATCAGCACTTTCGGACGGTTGGCGATCGCACGGGCAATGGCCACACGCTGCTGCTGGCCGCCGGACAGTTCTGCCGGGAAGGCGTTGCCCTTCTCGCTGAGACCGACGACATCCATGATTTCCTTGACACGGATGCGGATCATCTTCTTTTTCATATTGATGACTTCCAGGGCATAAGAGATATTCTCGAATACTGTCTTGGTCGGCAGCAGACGGAAATCCTGGAAGACGACGCCGATATTCCTGCGGTAGATCGGAATCTGCGAGCGGCGCAGCGTGCCGACATCGATTCCGACAACCTTGACCTTGCCCTTGGTGGCTTTTTCTTCGCCGTCGAGAAGCTTGATCAGAGTTGACTTGCCGGAGCCGGTCGGTCCGATGATATAAATGAACTCTCCCTGCTCAACCTTGACGTTGATATCATAGAGGGCATTCGTACCGGTCGGATACCGTTTATATACATTCATGCATTCAATCATGTATGCCTCCTGTGTTTACTGTAACTGGGATATTATACCATGACTCCTCAGATGTTTGGTGAAGTATATGTGAAACCTTCGCCCATCATATCAGATGAATCAGTCGTGATCACAAAGGCCTTTTCATCATAGGTCCGGATCAGATCGAGAAGATCGTTGTACTGACGCTCATAAACAACGACCATAATCATCTTTTTGGCTTCTTTTGAATAGCCGCCCTGCACGTCGATGATCGTCAGTCCGCGGTTCAGTCTTACCGGAATTTCAGCAGCGATTTCCTGCCAGTGATCAGAGATGATCTGCACCTTCTTGGCAGCCACACCGCGGCCGGCTTCCAGTACCTTGTTGATGGCATAGCCGGAAGCGAAGACTGAGACAAGACCGACCAGAGCAGCAGACAAGTCATAGGCCAGAATGCCAAGCAGCACAGTCAGGCCGTCGACGATCATGACCAGAGTGGAAATCTTGATGCCGGTCAGTTTATGCAGGATCAGCGGCGGTACGTCCATGCCGCCCGTACTGGCGCCGGTCCGCATGACAATGCCGATGCCGATGCCGCCCAGCAGGCCCGCGTAGAACGAAGCCAGAACCGGGTCGATGCCGGTTTCCAGCGGCCAGCGGGAAAGCAGTGTCGTGAAGACAGGATAGGCAAGTGAGGAAATGACCGTGTTCAGTGCGAACTCTTTGCCGAGAAACAATGAACCGACAACAAACAGCGCGACGATCG
The DNA here is from genome assembly GCA_902793635.1 of uncultured Erysipelotrichaceae bacterium. Lineage (GTDB taxonomy): Bacteria > Bacillota_I > Bacilli_A > Erysipelotrichales > Erysipelotrichaceae > Bulleidia. The sequence continues at coordinate 57,730 of CADBEA010000009.1, forward strand.
TGCAGTTGGCGAAGAGCGTTTTATCAATATGAAAAAAAGGCTCGAGAGCGACCGCGATACCGGCCACCCCGCCGGAAAGAATATTGTACGGCAGGATGAACATCTCTACTGATACGGCTAGAATAAACGTTCCAAGAAGCACAAGAACGAGGCTGATAAGCTTTTTTCTGATCATCTTTGGTATTATAGCATGTGTAACGGAGGTTTTATGAAAAGAAAAGCAGCGCTCCTGTGGGCGCTTTCCCTTCTCTATACATTTGTCATTTTCTCATTTTCGCTGATGCCGGGTCATGACTCTGCCGGTCTCAGCGGCCGGATCGCCATGTTCATCATGAACACCCTCCGCCTGTCGGTTTCCTTTGAAGACCTGCATCATCTGATCCGTAAGCTGGCCCATTTCAGTGAATACGGCGTCCTTGGTATCCTTGTCTATCATGCCGCGAAGAATTCCCTGCCGGCCGATAAAGTCATGCCGGCTATCCTGCTGTACGGCATTGCGGCAGCCAGCATCGATGAAACGATCCAGCTGTTCATCCCGCAGCGGGCCGGAGCAATTACCGACGTGCTGATCGACCTGTCCGGCTATTGTGCCCTATGGGCCTTCTGCGCGCTTATTCATCAGAATCTCAGCCGTTCGGACGGGTAATGGCCGCGGTAATGCCGCCGGTGATCTTCAGCAGATCATCCGGTGCCGCTTCGATCTGCAGGCCGATACGGCCGCCCGACACAAGAATCGTATCAAACAGGATCACGGTCTCATCGAAGACCGTTTTCAATTGTTTCTTCATACCGACAGGACTGCAGCCGCCATGGACGTAACCGGTCAGCGGCAGAAGTTCTTTCTGGGGAATCATGGCTACTGACTTCACACCGACACTGCGGGCGCAGGCTTTCAGATCCAGTTTTTCCCTGACCGGAATGACAAAGACGTAATGATTCCGGTCATCCCCTTCCGTCACCAGTGTCTTGAACACCTGCTCGGGATCCTCATGACATTTCAGAGCCACCGAAACACCGTCGATCAGACCGTCGTCGGTATCATAGGTATGTGTTTCGTAGGCTATGCCGGCGTTTTCCAGCATCCGCATCGCGTTTGTTTTGTTTTCCTTCTTCGCCATATACCCATTATAAAGAAAAAAGAAACAGTTTTATCTGTTTCTTCAGTCAGACAGCAGGATCCTATCGTCATCCAGTTCACTGCCGGCTCCCTGGCGGAATCTCTGCATCAGATCGGGAATGGTCAGCTTCTGCCGTTCTTCCTGATCGAGGTCAAGTACGATCCGGCCGTCAGCCATCATCAGCGTCCGGTTGCCGGTATGCAGACCCTGCATGATGTTATGGGTGATCATCAGGCAGGTTGTATGGTGTTCATTGACGATTTCTTCTGTCAGTTTCATGATCTTTTCCGCCGCGCCGGGATCAAGTGCGGCAGTGTGTTCATCCAGCAGCAGAAGCCGGGGCGGAACGATCGTCGCCATCAGCAGTGTCAATGCCTGCCGCTGGCCGCCGGACAGGGTTCCCACCTGTACCGACATCCTGTCTTCCAGTCCCATATCGAGCCGTTTGAGGGCATCGCGGAACATCATCCTGTCGCTTTTGCGGATACGGCTGAAGGAATCTGTCGCCGCACCGGCTCTGAGATAGGCAAGCGCCAGGTTCTCCTCGATCGTCATATGCGGTGCCGTTCCTTTCAGCGGATCCTGAAACAGACGGCCGATATACTTTGAACGTTTGTAATCCGGTTCGAACGTGATGTTTCTGTCCGCCAGAATGATACGGCCGGAATCAACGAGAAAGACACCGGCGATGGCATTGAACAGCGTCGATTTGCCGGCTCCGTTGGAACCGAGAATGGTAATGAAATCGCCGTCTTTCACTTCCAGGCTCATGTCATCGAGAGCCTTTTTTTCATTGACTGTGCCGGGATTGAAAACCTTGGATATATGTTCGATCTTCAGCATGACTCGCCCTTCTCCTTTCTGATCCGCACCATCAGAGCGGCGTTGTCTTTCATTGTCGGAGCGGCAATTGCCAGGGCGACAATGACAGCCGTCATCAGTTTCAGACATTCGATCGGCAGGATCCGCGTCTGCAGGATCAGCGCGTAGATGAAGCGGTAGATGATATTGCCGATCAGACACGCGGCAATGTTGCGGGTGAGCGATTTGCGGCCGTTCATAACAGTTTCACCGATGATCAGACAGGCCAGACCGATGACAACGATGCCGGTGCCGGAGTTAATATCCGCCGACTTCTGCATCTGACCGATCAGGGCGCCGGAAAGAGCGGTAAAACTGTTGGCGATCATCAGCCCGATGAGAATCGTGAAGCGGGGATTGATCGACGAAGCGGAGACCATCTCGCGGTTATCACCTGTTGCCCTAATGGAAAGCCCGAGGCGGGTCGTCAGAAACCATCTCACCCCCAGCATGCATACCAGAGTGATGGCCCCGCTCAGGATCAGCTGGCTCCAGCTGCCGCCGATGCCAAGGTCTTTGAACATTGTATACACCGTCGCCTGCTTGAGAAGCGAAGCGTTGGAGGACCAGCCCATGACCATCAGATTGATCGTGTAGAGCCCGGTATTGGTGACGATGCCGGCCAGGATGGAAGGCACTCCCATACGGGTCTGCAGGAAGGCAGTAACAGACCCGGCGGCCGCGCCGGCAATCAGCGCCAGAAACAGGCCAAGTACGGGATGGCCGGCAAGGGCTGATGTCACAGACACCGCCATGCCGAGCACAAAACACCCGTCAGTTGTCAGGTCCGCGATATCCAGCACCCGGTAGCTCAGAAACAGAGCCAGTGCCACCAATGCATAGGTACAGCCAAGTGTCAGGGCTGTCTGAATGATAAATAACATATTGCCTTCCTTTCTGTTTTACTTATTCTTCGCTGGTTGTGACTTCCACAAGTTCACCGAAGGATTTGAACGCTTCCGCATAACCGGCCAGGTTCAGTTTCGCGGCTGTTTCCGTGTTGACGGTAATGATGCCGCCGTCCATCAGATAATAGTCTTCAAGTTTTTCCGTACCGTTGATTGCTGCTTCGTAAGCCAGATCAGCTGTCTTTGTGCCAAGGTCCGTATAGTTCACACCGCAGGTCGCGAAAGCGCCGTTGCGGACAAAAGAATCAGCACCGGCATAGTGCGGAATGCCTGCTTCAGCAAAGGTTTCGGCAATGCTGAGCTCCGCTGCCATGACGACGTTGTCAGTCGGTGTGAATACCGCGTCGACCTTCGCCGCACAGAGGGCACTGACTGCCTGAATGACTTCATCGGTGGTATTGCCGGTCTTTTCGACATAGGCAATGCCCTTTTCATCGAGGTAGGCTTTCGCTTCCGCGATCGGTTTTTCCGAATTCTTTTCAGACTGGGAATATAACAGACCGACAGTTTTGATATCCGGATTCATGGCGAACATCATATCCATGATCTGTTTTGTATTCAGGGCATCGGATGTACCGCTGACATTGGCCAGGCCGGTCAGTTCGGCTGCTTCCGGATCGGAGATAGCCGCGTAGACGACCGGGATATCCGTGCCGTCGGCCGCTGACACCATCGTCTGAGCCGCCAGTGTTGCGATCGGAATGATGACATCGACATCACCGCCGACATACTGAGCTGCGTACTGCTGTAAAGTCGTCGGGTCATTCTGCCCGGAATCGACTGTGTATTCGATTTTGACATTGTTTGTTTCGGAAAGAACATCGAGTTCAGCCGTAATAGCGTTCGCGATCTCATCGAGGGAAGCGTGGTCAAGCTGTTTGATCACGGCGACTTTGATGACCGTTTCGCCGGCCGGCTGCGTTTCCGCTGCCGGTGCTGCGCATCCGCCCAGTACAGAAATTAATGAAGCTGCTGTGATAATGGAACTGAGTTTTTTCATGTGATTTTTCCTCCTTCATTTCTTTCCGCATTTTCATGTCCGGCTTCCTGTAAACAAAAAGCGCTCATCCGTTAAAGGACAAGCGCTGTGCCTGCGGTACCACCTTTATTAGCAGAAAAACTGCTCACTCTCTGAAAATGCCATCACATTTCCTGCCCGCTAACGCTGGCACTGCGTCATGAAATACTCACCGAAGTTTTCATCATGCCCTCATGGGTCCATTTGCATACCGCTGGCTGCCGGGCTCACACCTTTCCCCCGCTCTCTTGGAACTGCCAGTATGTTTGATCTCCCAATCATCGGTTTACAAAACTGATGTTAAAGGCTTTCGCTGGGTATGTCAATTCTCCCGGCCGCAAAAACTGCAACATTTTTCAATTTAGTGAAAATTTTTCTGTTTTTATTTTCAGAGATACTTCTGCAATGTCTCTCTGACACTGTGCCAGCCGCGGATCTCGTCACGGAACATTTCCTCGATCAGTTCGCCGATTCCTGCTTCATACAGATCCGAGCCGAAGATGTTGGCATTAGAAAGTACCGGCTTCAGCTGATCCTGCAATGTTTCCGGTCTGCCGATCTCGACATCCTTCAGGACCTCCTGCAGTTCTTCGTTCATCGGATCCGGTGACAGTTCAAATTCATTCCCTTCGTCATCCACTGCCAGCAGATAGCGCAGCCAGCCGGCAATCGCCAGCGGAATGCCCTTCAGAGCGGCCGCGTTGCCGTCCAGGGCAACATATTCCTTGATCGTTTCACCGAAACGGATGCCAACCATCTGGGAAGTATCGACGACGATGCGCTGCGGCGTATCGGGAATATAGGCGTTCGGGAAGCGGACGTTGATGCACTCTTCAATAAACGCCTGCGGCGAAAGAATGCCGGGATCTTTGACGACCCGCATGCCTTCGCCAAGTCCGACCAGTTCCGCCAGTTTCAGCATTTCTTCATCTTTCATGACATCAGAGAAACGGGTATAGCCCAGCACACAGCCGTATGGGGCAAGCGCGGTATGAAGCGGATTCAGACATACCGTGACTTTCATCCGTTCGGCCGCATTGACCGTATCTCTATCAGTCATATAGACACCGCCTTTTTCCAGCGGCGGCCGGCCGTTCGGGAAGGAATCCTCCACGATCAGATACTGCGGACCTTCGGCATTGACGAACGGTGCGATATAGGTGCGCTTGTCAGTAATGACAATGTCCATATCCTCCATGCCAAGTTCTTCCAGCATGGCCTGCACATCCTCGCTTGGTCTTGGTGTGATCTTGTCGATCATTGACCATGGGAATGTGATCTTCGTTTCATCTTTCAGATAAGCCAGGAAGTCTTCACTGACAAAGTCTCTTTCCAGCCAGGCTTCTGCCACTTCCAGCACGGCACTCCGCAGTTTTTCGCCGTTATGGGAAACGTTGTCCATCGAAACCAGCGCCAGCGGCAGCCGGCCTGCTTCATAACGGTCGAGCAGCAGACTGGTGACCAGCGGAATCACACTGCCGACAGCAGACGGTCCGTTTTCGATATCCGCCTGCACGAAGCCGAACCATTTGCCGGCCGCATCCCGCAGTGCATATCCCTTCTCGGTAATTGTAAATGTGACCATCTGCAGGGTTGGTGCCGTGAACACTTCCTTCAGACGGGTGCGGGCTGATGCGTCTTCTTTACGGGCGGCAATTGCCTCGGAAAGTGCGCCGATGACTTTTTTGTCACTGGTACCGTCGCCGTACAGCGTCACGGCAAGCGCGAGATTGTCATACGGCTTATAGATCTTATCGACCACTTCAAAATCAAATGTTTCTACACAGGTAATGCCGTGCTGCATATCCCCGTCACTCAGCAGCTGATCGGCAATTCCGCCGATGAAGATGCGGAAGATATTGCCGATGCCGAAATGAACCCAGCCGGGCAACGTCATTAAGTTAAGAAGAAGTCTGCAGAAACATTATTAGCCATATCTGCAGACTTTTCTTTTCTAAATAAACATCATGCATGACGAAAAAACAT
>CADBEA010000010.1 GCA_902793635.1 uncultured Erysipelotrichaceae bacterium
CCACTACCAGTTAGTACATAGTTATTGAATTTCGAACCGCCGTATACCGAACGGTACGTACGGTGGTGTGAGAGGTCGGAGATGAATAAAGGAGGAAACTTTATTCATTTCCTCCTACTCGATTATCTACAGATTCTTGCAGTCACTGATCTTGCGCTTGATGCCGTTCAGGACCACATAGCCCTGCGGCGGGTCTTCGTGAACGATATAGCGCTTGGTCTCGGACGTGCCGTGTCTGTGGCCATACTGGGTATCACATGTCAGATCCTGCTGCGACGGGACGAGATGACCGTCATCCGAACGCGGCGGTTGGCGGAATTTGACATTGCGGCTCGCGCTGGCGACAACGATGGCCGCGACAATGATGATCCAGGCGACAAGAATGATCAGAAAGGGCATCATTTAGCGCTTTCTTTGACAGCCTGAGCCAGACCGGCAAGACCCTGAATCTCGGAAGGGATAATAATCTTGGTTGCCTGACCGTTGGCGGCTGCTTCAAATGCTTCGAGACTCTTCAGCTTGATGACCGCCTCATCAGCACCGGCATCCTTGATGGCTTTGAGACCTTCAGCGGTTGCCTGATGAACTGTGCGGATCGCTTCGGCACGGCCTTCCGCTTCACGGATTTCCTTTTCCTTGGCTGCTTCAGCTGCCAGGATGGTGGCCCGCTTCTGCGCTTCCGCTTCCAGAACGGCGGATTCCTTGCGGCCTTCCGCTGTCAGGATCATGGACTGTTTCTCACCTTCAGCAGTAAGAATGGCTGCTCTCTTTTCACGTTCTGCTTTCATCTGCTTTTCCATGGCTTCCCGAATGGCCGCCGGCGGCTGAATGTTCTTCAGCTCGACACGGGTGACCTTGATGCCCCACGGGTCGGTAGCCAGGTCGATCGTCTGCAGCATCTGTGAGTTGATGACTTCACGGGATGTCAGAGTGTCGTCCAGTGTCATGTCACCGATGATGTTACGCAGGGTCGTCGCAGTCAGGTTTTCCATCGCCATGATCGGGTTTTCCACACCGTATGCGTAGTCATGCGGATTCATGACCTTGAAGTAGACGACTGAGTCGATCTGCATCGTGACGTTATCTTTGGTGATAACCGGCTGCGGCGCGAAGTCCGCGACCTGTTCTTTTAACAGAACTCTGCGGGAGATCCTTTCAACCAAAGGAATCTTGAAGTGCAGGCCGGCGTGCCATGTTGTCTTGTAGCGGCCGAAGCGTTCAATGACATAGGCGTTTTCCTGCGGCACAACGCTGGCGCAGGAGAACACCAGGGCAATGATCAGGATGACCACGACTGCCCAGATAATAATTCTTACAAAAGCTGGCATTTTTCCTCTCCTTGCTGTTTACTCAGCTAATATGAATTCCGTACCATCGGTCAGAATTGTGACGGTATCGCCTTCGTCAACCAGTAACATGCCCAGTACATCCGCGTACTTCGCATGATAGATCTGATTGTTTTCGTCGACGATGTACAGATAGGTATCACCGTTCTGGACCAGTGTTTCCATACGGGATACGGTGATTGTTTTTGCCTGATAGGATGAATAATCTTTTTCCGGTTCCGGTTCATAGGTTTCGCCATGAATCAGATGCCGGTATTTCTCGATGACATCAGCCTGGGTGGCTGCGGTTGCGACAATGTTGTACTGTTCGACATTGACGATCGCATACATCTTGACCAGACCGTTGGCATCCTTGAGAACCATGATGTAGGCCGGTGAGCCTTCGATGTTGATGAGACTCGGGAAGGAAGCCTGATATCTCTTTTCCTGCACTTCGCCTTCGGCACTCTTCATCGCCGAGAATTCGTCGGCGCCGGAGCAGGAGATATAACGGGTTTCGCTGGTTCTTTCGTTGGCCAGAACGAAGCCGATGTTGGAACTGTCGCCGTTGACGGATGTGACACCGGTGTAGATCCAGATGTCGCCGTCTTTGGCAATATATCCATAGTCATTGTAGAGGTCTTCGTCCTCGTTTTCCAAAGTCGTGATCTGCCGGCAGTCGGTCTGCGAGAAGATGCTGTTGAAGAAACCGTGCTGCAGCTGTGCGTAGTTGTTGTACTGCTCACAGATCAGATCGCCGTCATAGACAACGTCTGCCCACTGCGGTACCGAACCAGCCTGGTAATAGGTGGTTTCACCGCTGACCGGATCAGTGATCAGAGCACCGATGACATTTGTGCCGCCGAAGAGACCGATCTTGTGTTCATAGACCGAGGCGACATAGTAAGGATTGCCTTCCTCGTCGATCTCGAAGTGAAGATTATTGAACATCAGGGTCGGATACTGGAAGCGCAGGCGTCTCTGCAGGTTCTGTGAGAACCAGGCGGACGGTACATATTTCATGCCTTCCTTCAGCGGTACGTAATCAGCTGACATATCGACCGGGTCGACAATGACATAGCCCGGGATGCCGTTGGCCTTGTTGGCGTTCCATTTGAAGAAGCCGTCATAGGACAGGGCAGCCACTTTGAACGGCGCGTCCTGATAGTTGATCTGCGTGTAGCCGGAGATGTTGAACTGGCTGACGACCTGGGAAAGGGAACCGATCCGGCGGTCACCCAGCATTTCGGCAGAAGAGGTATCCATCAACGCGATGGAGGAAGAACCTTCCGCGGAAGGAATCAGATCAACCGATCCTTCATCGACCTTCAGAATCTGGCTGTAGCGCTTGGCATGGAACAGCTTGGCGCTGTAACCGGTGGATACGACGAAGAAGGCCAGCACACAGACCAGTACAATGAAGGCTCTGTGTATGACGACCTGTTCTTTTTTGATCGCTCCGTAGAGACCCTTGATCAGGATGTAGAGGATGATCATCAGGATCAGCATGATCCAGAACAGGGCACTCTGCAGGTTGATGGGCGGCAGGATCATGTACCAGAGCAGGGCACTGATCACCAGGGTGATCAGCAGCGGCACCAGAATCATGCCGAGGCTTTCCTTGCCGTTACCCTTCGGAATGTAGTCACGGATCCGAAGCGGCTTTTTCATCTTTGCGGAAACATTCATCGCATTCACTCCTTTCGATGTGTGTTCCTTTATACAAAAGGATACAGCATCTGCCGTATCCTTTACATCCTTTCATGCGGAGTCAACGGCAGACTTTTTATGAGTCTTACCATTCTCTGCGGACCGGGTGATTACCGTGATGACGATCCGCACCATACAGACAAGCTGTACTGGTTACTCCCTCATTTGAGATTATAATAGCACAGACTGACCGGCAGTCAATACCTTTCGTGAAATATTTCGCAAAATCCGCAGGTGAAGAAAACAGTAGCAGAAATGGTGCATTTCAGTAAAATTAAACTGTAAAACACGCAGGAGAACAATTATGGCTGATACGGTACTGGAAGCGAAGAATCTGAAGAAAGTTTACAATTTCAATACTGAAAACGCATTTGAAGCGCTGCACAACATCTCCTTTCAGGTAGAAGAAGGGGATTTTGTCGCGATCATGGGGCCCAGCGGCTCCGGTAAATCCACTTTTATCAATAATATTTCGACGATCGATCTGCCGACCGCCGGCAAAGTATATATCAACGGCAAGGAAGTCCGTTCCATGAGTTCCAATGAGATCGGCCGCTTCCGCTATCAGAACCTGGGATTCATTTTCCAGGATTTCAATCTGCTCGATTCCCATACGATGTATGAGAATATCGCCATGCCGCTGTCACTTGCTCATGTCAACCGCGACGAGATCCGGGAGCGGATCACAAAAATCGCGAAACAGATGGATATTGAATCGCTGCTGAACAAGTTCCCGAATGAATGCTCGGGCGGTCAGAGACAGCGTGCCGCGATCTGCCGCGCTTTGATCAACAACCCGCGCATCATTGTCGCTGACGAACCGACCGGCAACCTCGACAGTGCCAACTCGGCGGAACTGATGAAGATCCTGCAGAAACTGAACAAAGAGAACGGCGTCACCATCGTCATGGTTACCCATGATCCGCTGATCACTTCCTATTCCTCACGCCTGCTGTATATCAGGGACGGCAACATTGAAACGGTTCTGGAAAAGGGCGATATGACCCAGGATGAATACTTCCAGAAGATCGTTGAGATCAACTCCGCCGAATCCCGGGAAATCCTGCAGCAGTAACAGAAATACCGATCTGAAAGTGAGAACTGCCTATGATCATAAAAGACGCGATACGCTCCCTGCGGAATAATTTCGGCAAAGCGCTCTTCTACTGGCTGACCTTCGTTCTGACATCGATGTTTATTTTTATCTTCTTCAACATCTCGATGAGCGACGCGGTCGGTGTTACCTTCATCAATGACAAGGGATCCTTTGCGACGACCCTGACGGTATTCGTCATTACCATATGCATGATCATCATCTTCTTCGCCAATGACTTCTTTGTCAAAAACAAAGCCCGTGACCTGGCGGTCCGTCTGGTCTGCGGCGCGACGTACATGCAGCTGGCGGAATACCTGCTGATCCAGACATTCATCCTGCTGGCCATCGCCATTCCGGCCGGCATTCTGCTGGCTCTGATCATGATTCCGATCCTGAACGGCATCATCGTCGCTTTGCCCGGCACCGGTCTGCATATCACGATCCGTTTCAGTGCCGTGGTCATGACGACGATCATCCTGACGACGGTCGTCTTCTGGACAACCTATCTGAATCTGGCATTTGCCTACCGCAACAGCGCTTCTTCACTGCTCAACGAAAGAAGCATCAAGATCAAGCTGGAATTCCCGGCTCTGGCCAACATGAAGACATCCCAGAAGTTCAAGTCGATTCTGTTCGGGGTTCTGTTTTTCCTGCCGGTCATTCTCTTCTATATACAGCCGTCCAGCTCAGTCGGCTGGTGCGCGGTCGGCATGGTCGGCTTCAACGGCGCGATGAAACATATCCTCGGTCCATGGCTGAACAAAGTCCTGAAGGATGATTACACCGATCAGCCGCGGCTGCTGGCTGTCCTTGGTTTCTTCCGCACGGATATCCTGATCATGAAGAACAACATCATTCTCTTCATCGTTTCCTCAGTCCTGCTTGCCTCGATCCTGGTATCACAGCAGCGGGCACCGATGGAAGTGCTGCTGACTTTGCTGTCGTATGTTGTCATGAGCATCCTGCTGTCGCTGGCCATCATGTTCAAATATTCCACCGAACTGTCCACCCGCACCAAGTATTTCCGTTCCCTAAACCATCTTGGCTATACGGAAGAGGAATGCGCGAAGATCAAGCAGCAGGAAGTCGTATTGTTCTATCTGTATGTCTTCCTGGTCGTCTTCCTGTATATCGGCAACATGTTTATGGCCCTCATCCTGCATGGCCTGCTGCAGGCTTCCTATGCCGGTATATTGATGCTGTTCATCATCGTACCGCTGGCTGTCTGCTGCGTTACGACCCTGTATTACTACAACCACATCGACAAAAAGTGAGAATAGAGTCTGTCTGATGGACAGGCTTTTTTCGTTCTCGGCGGGCACGATTACTCCAGGATGTGGTAAGATAGACCGGTCGGAGGTTTTATCATGAACGAAGAAATTATCAAAAGCATATCTGCCGAACTGAATATCACGATCGCGCAGGTACAGAATACACTCTCCCTCCTGGAAGAAGGAAACACGGTTCCGTTCATCGCCCGTTACCGTAAGGAACAGACCCGCGGGCTGGATGAAGAACAGATCCTGTTTATCCAGAAACAGTATGACTATCAGCTGAAACTGGCGGAACGCAAGGAGAACGTTCTGAAGCTGATTGAAGAACAGGGCAAGCTGACTGATGAGATCAGAAAGAGCGTCGCCGAATGCACAAAGCTCTCCCAGGTCGAAGATATCTACCGGCCGTATGCCCAGAAGAAAAAGACAAGAGCTGCCACGGCTATCAAAAACGGCCTGCAGCCACTGGCTGACTGGATGCTGTCACTGCCGAAGGAAGGCGATATCGTCGCTGAGGCAGGCAAGTATCTGAATGAGGAAGTCGCCAACATCAAGGACGCCATTCAGGGGGCCATGGATATCATTGCCGAAGTTGTTTCCGACAACGCCAAACAGAGATGGGCCTTCAAGGAAAACATCATGAAGACCGGTGTCATTGTCACCAAACTGAAGAAAGACGCCCAGGACGAAAAGAAGGTCTATCAGAACTACTATGACTATTCCGAAAAGATCAGCACCGTTGCCGACCACCGCATTATGGCCATTGACCGCGCTGAAAAGGAAAAGGTCATCACTGTATCGCTGACCTTTGACGACGCACATCTGAAGGATGAAGCATTGAAGGCACTGCTCAAAGGTGAGACAACAATTGTTGAAAACGAACTGAAACTGGCGGCGGAGGATGGCTGTGACCGTCTTCTGTTCCCGTCGATCGAACGTGAGATCCGCTCTGATCTGAGTGAAAGAGCTCAGACAAAGTCCATTGAGATTTTCTCCACCAACCTGGAAAAACTGCTGCTGCAGCCGCCTTTAAAGGGACGTGTCGTGCTCGGCTTCGACCCGGGTTACTACAACGGCTGTAAGCTCGCCGTCATCGATGAAACCGGCAAGATGCTTACTGTCGGCAAGATCTTCCCGTTCTCCCGCAAAGGCGAGGACGAAGCCGCATCCCGTAAGAAACTGGCGGAACTGGTGCAGCGCTATGATGTGCAGATCATTGCCATCGGCAACGGCACGGCTTCCCGTGAAAGTGAAAAACTGGTTGCTGAGACGATCCGTGAATACGGTCTGAATGTCAGCTATGCCATCGTATCCGAGGCCGGTGCTTCCGTCTGGTCCGCCCAGGAAGCGGCCCGCGCGGAATTCCCGGATCTGCAGGTCGAGGAAAGATCGGCTGTCTCGATCGGCCGCCGTCTGCTTGACCCGCTTGCCGAACTGATCAAGATCGATCCGAAGTCCATCGGTGTCGGTCAGTACCAGCACGATCTGCCGCAGAAGGCATTGAGTGAAAGACTGGACGAAGCAATCATGAAGTGTGTCAACCGTACCGGTGCCGATCTGAATACCGCTTCCCAGGAATTATTGACGCATATCTCCGGTCTTAACAGTGCGACAGCCCGGGAAATCGTCAGCTACCGTAATGAAAACGGCCGCTTCACCAACCGTCAGCAGCTGCTGAAAGTCAAGAAGCTTGGCCCGAAAGCCTTTACCCAGTGTGCCGGCTTCCTGCGCATCACCGACGGTGAGGAACCGCTGGATCAGACATCGATCCATCCGGAAAGCTACGCTGCCGCAAGAGCCCTGATGGATGCTTGCGGTATTACCACCCTGGGTGTCAAAGACGCTGAATTCCCGGCTGAGAAGACAAAGGATCTCGGAATCGACAGCTACACACTGAAGGATATCGAAGATGCGATCCGTCAGCCGCTGAGAGACTACCGTGATCAGTTCGAAGGCGCGCTGTTAAGAAGCGATGTCCTCGAGATCAGTGACTTGCATGTCGGTGACAAGCTTTCCGGCACAGTCAGAAATGTCGTTGACTTCGGTGCCTTCGTCGATATCGGTCTGCACGAAGACGGTCTGGTGCATATTTCCCGCATGACCATGCAGAGAAACGCCGTTCCGACCGAAGTCGTATCCGTCGGTGATATCGTCGATGTTTATGTCTATGAGATCGACGAGGAAAGAGGCAGAGTGTCACTGAGCTTCCTGCCGCTGGAAAAACTGCAGGAAAAGCAGGCTGCCTACAAATACCGCAAGAATAATAAGAACAATAAGAACAACAAGAAACATAACGAGAAATCGAAGAAGAAAGAGGTGACCATGGACGATGCCATGGCCCGTCTGATGGAACGCTTCGGCAAATAAAAAAGAAAGGAAAAGGGAATGGGTATATCGATTCTGCTCTGGTTTCAGAATATCCGCGAAATACTCGGACCGGTGTTTGATTTCATTGCCGCCTATGCCTCAGATATTACCGCCTTCACGGCTGCCGTCATACCGTTTCTGTTTTACTGGTGCAGCGATAAGGAGGAAGGGAAGGACATTCTGCTGGCGCTTGGCATCAGTATGTATCTGAACCAGTTTCTCAAAGTGACATTCAGTATCTACCGGCCCTGGATCCTGGATAAAAGAATCGTTCCTTCGCCGGCCGGAACCAGATTCGCGTCCGGCTACTCCTTTCCCAGTTTCCATACCCAGGTCAGCGGCACCGTCTATGGCAGTATTGCCTGGATGCTGAAGGACAGCCGGAAACCGCAGGCGCTTCTGTGCCTCATCATACCGGTGTTTATCGGTATCAGCCGCATGTATCTCGGCGTTCATACATTCCGGGACGTGGCGGCCGGACTTCTGATCGCAGCGGTCAGTATGTTTCTGATCAACAAGGGTGACAATGTGGTTGACACCCATCCGGAGTACCGCCGTTACCTGCCATGGATCGCCGCGGCATTCTCCGCCGCCGGCATCTGGTACGCCCTCAACCGTCCGTATCCGATGGATTACGCAAACGGCGAACTGATCGTCGATCCCATCGATATGATGAAGGACGCGATGCTGTGCATCGGCGTGTTCTTCGGCATGTTTGCCGGCACTGCTCTGGAAGTGAAATATCTGAATTTCCAGACGGACGGTTCAAAAAAAGAAAAGACGCTGCGCTTTATCATCGGCAGTATCGGCATGGCGGCGATCGCTCTGCTGCACAAGGTTCGTATTCTTGCCTTTGTCGAAGCCAGACTGTCAAGCTTTCTGACCGGACTGGCTCTCGGACTGTATGCCATGTTCCTGTTTCCGCTGCTGTTTACAACCGTCAGAAGAAAAATGATCAAATAAAAAATGCCGGGGAGCGGATCGCTCTTCGGCATTTTTAGTCGGATCAGTTCAGTTGTGTCGTTATCCGTTCAGCCGCTGAATCAGATAGGGAATCGCCTGTTCGAAGTTGACGCCGTAGGTGTTGTGGTTTTCTTCCTGCAGCGTGACATGAATGCATTCCTTGACGAAGTCACAGGCAATGGCAATGGCTTCTTCAAAGGATTTGCCGTTGACCAGACCGCCGCAGAGGGTGCTGGCCCAGATGTCGCCGGTGCCGTGGAAGTGTTCGGCTTCCTCATCGTTGAAGTAGGAGAGGAATGTATCCGTCTCGCTGTCGTAGGCATAGGCACCGAGTTTGCCTTCACTCAGGGAAATGCCGGTCAGAACGGCTTTCTTCGCGCCGAGGTCAGTCAGCTGTCTGAGAACGTCACGGACATAGACTTCATCGTATTCCGTCTGATAGGGAATATCGAGCAGGAAGGAAGCTTCCGTCATGTTCGGACAGATGATGTCCGCTTTGGCGCATAAGCCTTTCATGGCCTGGGCGAATTCTTTTGTGAAGCCGGCATAGAGTTTGCCGTTGTCCGCCATGCACGGATCGACGATCTTCAAGGAAGAAGCACCGAAGCGGGCAAACAGGGAAGCGGCGATATTGAGCTGTTCAAAGGAACCGAGGTAGCCGGTATATAACGCGTCGAAGGCGAAGCCTTCCTTCTGCCAGTGATCCATGATCGGGACGATCTCACCGGTCAGATCGTGGAAGGTGAAGCTGCTGAACATCGTATGCGTCGATAAAACTGCGGTTGGAATGACCGCTGTCTCAATGCCCATGGCGGAAATTACCGGCAGGGCGACGGTCAGGGAACATTTGCCGACACAGGAAATATCCTGCATGGTAGCGATCTTTTTCATAAACAGATCCCTCCTTTTTTCCATGTGATATTGTAGAACCGGAAACAAGGAAAGGATATAATCAGAAAGAGACTGTTTTTCAAGACCAGAAAGAGAACTGATGATGCGTGACTTCTTTGCGGAGCCATTCTATAGCGAAAATGACAAAGTCATTCTGCGGCCGCTGACGGCCGCTGACAGTGCGTCACTGCGGGATCTTTTTGATTACCCTCTCGATGAAGGAAGAGGCCGGGAAATGGCGCGGCAGCTGATGCGGGCGAAAGATAACGGAACGCTCGTTCTGGCTGTTCTGGATCAGAAAGAACAGATCTTCCGGGGCATTCTGGAAGTGAAAGTCAAAAGCCCCCGCAGTCTTGAAATCGGCTACCGGATCAAAAAGCCGTACCGGCATCGCCGCTATGCCTCAGAGGCGCTCCGTCTCTTTCGGCAGACAGCCTTTGAAGAATATGGCATCGAAGAGATCTGTGCCCGTGTGAAGAAAGACAATGAATACTCGCGGCGTCTGCTGCAGAACAGCGGTTTTGTGAAAACAGGCGGAAGCGGAGATATCGAAGAATATGTCTGCCTGATGGAACAGGCGACCGTATGAAATATGAATCAGGAGGAACTGAAATGATCAGAGTTAATGTGACGTTCCCGGATGGGGAACAGCGTGAATATGAATGTGAGGAGCGGATCACACCGCTGCAGATCGCTGAAAGACATCCTGGCCACTGCCCTTATCAGGTGCTGGCTGTCAGTGTGAATCATCATAATCGCCGGCTGGATATGCCGCTGATGGAAGATTGCCGGATCGAACTGCTGGACATGCGGTCGCCGTATGGCAACATGAGCTATCAGTGCTCGCTTTCACTGCTCTATATCGCGGCGGTTCACGACGTGTTCGGCAAGGATGTCAAAGTGACGATCGCCAACTCCCTCTCACAGGGACTCTTTACCCGGATCCACGCCGGCATCAGCGAGGAAACCGCCGAGCAGATCCAGGAGCGCATGCGGGCCATGGTGGCCAAAGATCTCGTCATTCTTGAACAGCATATTGAACGGCAGGAGATCCTGCAGTATCTGAAAGAGAACAACCGGCAGGACGAATACCGGCTGATCGAATCCGCGGAAGATCTGCAGGAAGCCGAACTGGTGCAGGTTGCCGACGAAATCGGCCTTTCCTATATCCACCTGCTGCCGTCAGCCGGTTTCCTGAAGCTGTTTGAAGTGCGCCGCTACCGCAACGGTATTCTGCTGCGCTTCCCGTATTACAGCAAGCCGGACGTACTGCCGCCGTTCAAGGAACAGAAACAGCTCTACGAAGCCTTCTCGGAAGAGACGCACTGGTGCCAGCTGATGAACGTCGAATTCGTGGCGGATCTGAATCGTAAGGTGAAGAATCAGGAATACAAGGATCTGATCATGCTGAGTGAAGCCCTGCATGAGAAAAAGATTGCTGAGATCGCCGAGATGATCCATTCCTCCGGCAAGCGCATCATTCTGATCGCCGGACCTTCTTCTTCCGGCAAGACGTCCTTTGCCAAGCGGCTCTGCATCCAGCTGAGAGTCATCGGTCTCAGACCGCTCTATCTTGGCACCGACGATTATTTCCTGGACCGCAGTGAACTGATTCCCGATGAAAACGGCAATCTGGACTTTGAGAGTCTATCAGCGGTCGACGTCCGACTGTTCGAAAGCCAGATGAACGACCTGCTGGCCGGCAATAAAGTCGACATTCCGACCTTTGACTTTATCGATGGTGTCAAGCGTTTCGGCAGCCGCATCACATCGATCGACGAAACCCAGCCGATCGTCATTGAAGGCATCCACGGCCTGAATCCGGAACTGACTGACGAAATCGCCGAAGAACAGAAATTCAAGATCTATATCAGTCCGCTGACCCAGCTGAATATCGACCAGCATCACCGCATTCCGACGACCGATGCGAGAATGCTGAGAAGAATGGTCAGAGACAACCGCACCCGCGGCCGTGATGCCGCCACGACGATTCGCGAATGGCCGCTGGTCAGAGCCGGCGAAGACGTGAATATCTTCCCGTACAACAGTGAGGCGGACGTCTTCTTCAACAGTACCTGTCTGTATGAACTGGCCGTGCTGAAGAAATATGCCGAACCGCTGCTCGCGGCAATTACGGAAGACATGCCGGAATATGAAGAGGCGCAGCGCATGCTGAAATTCCTCTCGTTCTTCATTTCCATCGATGACGACAGTGTGATCGCCAACAATTCCATCATCCGGGAATTCGTCGGCGGCAGTATCCTCATTTCCTGAAACAGAGAAGATCCCCTGCAAAAGGGATCTTTTTTGGTGGAAAACAGCATGTATCAGAGTCGCATCGTGACCGGGCATTTGCTATAATGCTTTTCAGGTGAAAAAATGCCGGAACAGAAGTTTAAAACCAAAGCATCACTGCTGCTGTATTTTCTGAAAGGGGCAAAGCGCTGGTTCGCTCTTGCTGTCTTTTTCGCGGCTATGGTATCAGTGACCGACCTGATCAATCCGAAGATCATCGGCTATACGATCGATACGATCCTTAACGGGCTGCCTTCCTCACTTCCCGCCTTTGTCAACGTACGGCTGGAAGAACTGGGCGGCGCGGCTTTTTTCCGTGATCATCTGGTTTATGTCGCTATCGCGGTTCTGATCGTGGCATTGCTCAGCGCCTTCTGCCGCTTCATGTTCCGTCTGTGCAATTCGATTGCGGCGGAAACCCTGGTGCAGCGGATGCGCAACAACCTGTTTGATCATATCCTGCGGCTGCCGTTCAAATGGCACAGTGAAAACCGCACCGGTGATATCATCCAGCGCTGCACATCTGACGTTGAACAGATCAAGATGTTTCTGGCGGAACAGCTGGTCATGCTGATCAGAAGCATTATGCTGATCCTGCTGGCTCTGGTCTTTATGAGCAGTATCAGCGGTCCGCTGACAGCACTCTCCTTCAGTTTCATTCCGATCATCATCGGCTACAGTTTCTACTTCCACCGCAAGATTGGTGCCCAGTTCCGCATCGTTGATGAGGAAGAGGGAAAGTTGTCTTCGATTGCTCAGGAAAACCTGACCGGCGTGCGTGTCGTCCGGGCTTTCGGACGTGAGAAATATGAACGAGAGCGTTTTGAAAAACAGAACCATTACTATACCGACCTCTGGATCAGACTGCTGCAGCTGATGGCTGCCTTCTGGTCCACCGGTGATATCTTCTCCTATGGCCAGTATCTGGCCGTGATCCTGTTCGGATCATATCTCTGTGTCACCAACCAGCTGACCGCCGGCAACTACATCGCGTTTGTGTCCTACAACACGATGCTGACATGGCCGGTCAGAGGTCTGGGAAGAGTCATTGCCAACATGTCCAAGGCCGGCATTTCCGTCGACCGTCTGCGCTATATCATGAACAGCGAAGAAGAAAAGGATGTGCCAAATGCCGTGACACCGGATATGCACGCCGATATCAATTTCGACCATGTCAGTTTCGCTTACGAAAACGGCAGTGCCGAAATCCTGAATGACATCTCTCTGACCGTCAAGGCAGGATCGACAGTCGGTATTCTCGGCGGCACCGGCTCCGGCAAATCAACTTTGATGTATCTGCTGGACAAACTGTATGACGTACCGGAAGGATGCGGAACGATCACCGTCGGCGGTGTGGATATCCGCACGATCAAAACGTCGTGGCTGCGTCAGAATATCGGCATGGTTCTGCAGGAACCGTATCTGTTCTCAAGAACATTGTCAGAAAACATCCGCATTGCCAGACAGTCCTCCGATATGAAGGATGTCCGCAATGCCGCGCATATTGCCTCGCTGGATGACGCCATTGATCATTTCAGCGAAGGCTATGATACCTATGTCGGTGAACGCGGCGTCACGCTTTCCGGCGGCCAGAAACAGCGCACGGCAATTGCCCAGATGCTGATCAGGAAACCGCCGGTCATGATCTTTGATGATTCGCTCTCCGCCGTTGATGCGGAAACGGACGCGAAGATCCGTGCTGCCCTGAAGGAGAATGTCGGTGATGCGACAGTGATCCTGATTGCCCACCGCATTACCACCCTGATGAATGCTGATCAGATCATCGTCATGGATCAGGGACGTATCGTCGAGCGCGGCGATCATGAGAAGCTGCTGGCACAGAACGGCATCTACCGCCGTATCTATGACCTGCAGATGCAGCAGAGCAATATCGAAGAGGAGGTGGATCATGAGTGAGAAAACGAATGTGAAACTGCCTTTCTTCGGTGTTCCGAAAATTCTTCCGTATACGAAGAAATACCGCAAGCGGATCATCAGTATGGTCGTGATGGGCATTATTGCCAGTCTGATCGACTCGATCTTCCCGCTGTTCAACCGTTATGCGATCGATCACTTCATCGGTGAGCAGACACTGGATACGATCGGCATCTTCGTTATCCTGTTCCTGCTGGTGCTGGCTGTCCAGGTGATCCTGAACTACATCAGTCTGTACTGGGCCGGCAAGACGGAAATGGACGTTGACAGAGATCTACGTGATGCTTCCTTCAACCATCTGCAGGAGCTGTCCTTTGCCTACTTCAACCAGAACAACGTCGGCTATATTCACGCCCGTGTTATGAGTGACACCGGCAAGATCGGCGAACTGGTTGCCTGGCGTCTGATGGATATCGTCTGGAACGGTTCCTATCTGCTGTTTGTCTTCGCCGTCATGCTGGGAATCAACGCTCACCTGACCATGTATATCGCCGTCCTGGTTCCGATCGCTGTTGTGGCTGTCTCCTATTTCCAGAAACATCTGGTGACGCTCAACCGCCGTATCCGGGAAATCAATTCCAAGATCACCGGCAATTTCAATGAAGGCATAACCGGCGCGAAATCGATCAAGACACTGGTCGTTGAAGAAACGATCGGCAATGACTTCAAAAAGGACACCATCGACATGCACAGAACTTCCGTGCATGCGACAAGATATTCCGCTTTCTTCTCGGCAACCTGGACGATGATGAGTTCGATTGCCCTGGCGCTGATCCTGTGGCAGGGCGGACGTCTGAATCTGGAAGGCGTCCTGCAGATCGGCACACTGTCTGTCTTTATGAGCTATGCATTGGGCATGATGGAACCGATCACGATGATCATCGAGACGATTGCCGCTCTGATTGCCATTCAGGTCAACATCGAGCGTTTCACCCGACTGATGGAAACTGAATCGGATGTGGCGGACCGTCCGGAAGTCATTGAAAAATACGGTGATACGTTCAATCCGAAAAAAGAAAACTGGGAGCCGCTGGAAGGTGACGTGGAATTCCGCGATGTCAGCTTCATGTATCCGGACGGCAATGAGATGGTGCTTGAGCACTTTGATCTGACTGTGCCGAAGGGTACCAATGTGGCCATCGTCGGTGAAACCGGCGCCGGCAAAAGCACCCTGGTTAATCTCGTCTGCCGCTTCTTTGAGCCGACCGAAGGCCAGGTACTGATCGACGGCCGGGATGCCCGTGACCGCTCCCAGCTCTGGCTCCATTCCAATATCGGCTACGTGCTGCAGACACCGCACCTGTTCTCGGGAACGGTAAGGGACAATCTGCGCTATGGCAAACCGGATGCCAGTGACGAAGAGATCCTGGCAGCGCTGAAACTGGTCTCGGCTGACTTCGTGCTGGCAAAAATGGACAAAGGCCTCGACAGTGAAGTCGGCGAAGGCGGCGATCTTCTCTCGACCGGTGAAAAGCAGCTGCTTTCCTTTGCCCGGGCCATTCTCGCCGATCCCCGCATCCTCGTTCTCGACGAAGCGACCGCCTCGATTGACACCCTGACGGAAAAAGCAATTCAGGATGCCATTGCCACGGTCATTAAAGGCCGGACATCCTTCGTCATCGCCCATCGTCTTTCGACGATCGTCGACGCCGATGTGATCCTGGTCGTCAAGGACGGCAAGATCATCGAACGCGGTACCCACCGGGAACTGATGCGCCGCAAAGGCTATTACTACGACCTCTATACAAGACAGTATGAGGAGATGGTGGTCAACGCCGTCACAGCATAAAAAAACGAGCATGGATCATATGATCCGTGCTCGTTTACTGTTTATAGGGTTTTTCGGGTGCGTCAGGGAAATAGTATTCACCGTCGAGATAGCCGAGGAGGAATGCCTTGGCCAAACTGTTTTTACGGACTGCTTCACGGGCTTCTTCGCGGCTGAACCATGACCAGGTGTCGATTTCCTCATTCGGCCGGGCTGCTTCATCTTCGACCGTGACGGTGAAGTTGAACATCAGGGTATTGGACGGGGCGTAGTAATGAGAGTGGTTGAAGCGGATGTTTTTGACCGCAAAGCCGAGTTCTTCCCGGACTTCCCGGATGGCGGCGTCTTCGGCATCTTCGCCTTTGTTGATATAGCCGGCGCAGAGAATGTATTCACTGCCGCCGTACTGCCGGATCATCAGGATCCTGTCCTCCGCCGGATTGACAATGATCATCGATACCCCGGCATTGAATACCGGAAAGCGGTAATCCTGACAGTGCGGGCAGTAGGGGATGTTTCTTCCTTCGGAAGCGAGATACTTCTCTTCCAGTTTCGCGCCGCAATGCATGCAGTAATTCATTTCGATCATTTTTCATCTCCTTTTTCCGGCATGTTTTCCAGAAAACTGTGCATCGTTCCGTCTTTTTTATAACCCGGGAAGGTTTCGATATGGACGGCATGCAGGGCACGGAAGATGTTGTCTTCGATTTCCGGATTGTTCTTTTTCAGTTCACGGATCAGTTCCTTGACTTCCTTCCGCTTCGATGTTGTTTCCACATTGTCTGCCTCATTCATTTCCGTGAAACGGCAGGCGCAGCGGATGAACTCCAGATGGTTATAGCGGCACCAGTCCAGAACCGCTTCCTCCTTGATGCCGTACATCGGCCGGATCAGCTCCATACCGGCGAAGTTTTCACTCGGGCATTTCGGCACGATCGTTTCCAGTTTGCTGGAATAAAACATTGCCATGACAGTTGTCTCAATAACGTCATTGAGATGGTGGCCGAGGGCGATCTTGTTGCAGCCGCGGACCTGGGCTTCGTGATACAGATAGCCGCGGCGCATGCGGGCACAGAGATAGCAGGGGCTCTTCGTCTGGCTGTTGGCAATGTCAAACACTCTTGTTTCGAAGATCGTCAGCGGAATCTGCAGGCGGGCGGCGTTTTCTTCAATCTTCTTCCGGTTGGCCTCGTTGTAGCCGGGGTCCATGCTCAGAAAGGTCAGTTCAAAAGGAACGTCACTGTGCTTCTGCAACATCTGCATCATCTTTGCCATCAACATCGAATCCTTGCCGCCGGAGATACATACGGCAATATGGTCATTGGCCTGGATCAGATCATAGCGGCGGATGGCTGTCAGAAAAGGCGCCCACAGCTGTTTCCGGTATTTTTTGATAATCGAACGTTCGATTATCTGAATGTCACTCAGTTCCCGTTTCATCGCTGTTTACCTTATCATAAGACCACGCGCAAAACAATCTGAGCGACCGGACAAAAAAAGAGTCCTGTTACCAGAACTCTTTTCTTATGGTCGGGGTGACGGGATTTGAACACGCGACCTCTTCGTCCCGAACGAAGCGCTCTACCAAGCTGAGCCACACCCCGAGTGCCCTACTATATTAGCACATCATTTTTATTTTTGCACACAAAAATGCAGAAACGTTGATTTTTTGTTTTTTGACAGTTTAAGATGGCATCAGAAAGACAGAAAACAGGAGGATTCTATAATGGGTTTCTATGACTACTGTGTAACAGACCGCAAAGGCAATGAAGTACCGATGAAACAGTTTGAAGGCAAGGTCGTGATCGTTGTCAACACGGCAACCGGCTGCGGCTTTACCCCGCATTATGAACCGCTGGAAGCGATGTATGAAAAGTATCATGACAAGGGACTTGAAATACTCGATATCCCCTGCAACCAGTTCGGTGCCCAGACCCCGGGCACGGACGACGAAGTCCATGAATTCTGCACCCTGCATTACAACACACAGTTTGAACAGATGCATAAATCCGATGTCAACGGTGAAAACGAACTGCCACTCTACACCTGGCTCAAGAGTCAGAAAGGCTTTACCGGCTTTACCGGTCCGACCGCTGAATTCATGAACAAGCATCTGGCCAAGATCGATCCCGACTTTGAAAACAATCCGGCGATCAAATGGAATTTCACCAAATTCGTCGTCGACCGCGAAGGCAATGTTGTTGCCAGATTCGAACCGACCGCGGACATGGCGGATGTCGAAGCCTGCGCCGTATCACTGCTGTAATGTGAACGGTACTGCCAAAGCATTGTAAAAGAGGCATATCATTGCCTCTTTTTTGTTTTCTGATGATCTGTTTATCGTAGTTCAGTCCTGGCCTCTGATCAGCAGGAAGGGGGCGGTTGTTTCTTCCGACAGCCACAGTGTGCCCATCAGGTATTCTCTTCCTTCATAGGCGAAGAACTGCTCGAGAACCAGCACACAGTCGTTGCCGGTCAGTTTCATATTGTTGTTTTCATCAAGACCGCCGCCGAAGGGTTCATAACCCATGCCCTGATCGGATTCTTCCCAGATCTCACTGCCGTCACTGGCCAGTCTTGGATGCAGGACGATCTGCACGGGCGGGTTGTTTTCGTTGCGGACAGACACCTCCGCGAAGCCGATTTCATTCAGCAGGCCGCTGCCGCCCTCAACGCTGTTGAACTTGAGATTGTATCGCCATACACCGTTGGCATTGCCCAGCGGCTCACGGATAATATCGTCCCAGAGTCCATCCTGGGGAAGGCGGCCGTAGAATTCGTCGAATTGTTCAAAACTGAGTTTGCTGATATCAAACTCACCCGGATTCGCTGCGGCGCTTTCATCCGGCTGCGGCGTGATGACAAAGTCTTCGGCATTTCCGCCGTTATAGATCTGTGTTTCGGCGGCCGGTGCCGAGCATCCTGCTGCCAGCACCAGCATGAGCAGCGCGGTTATTGTTCTTTTCATATTTCTGCACCTCCTGTGGTTCGATCATTTCTGCTCCCTTCCATCATACAGGAAGGAGGCTGTTCCGTATACAGGCATATGGCATTCCGGACTGTTTCAGCGCAGAATAAAAACCCTGCCGTATCAGTGCTGCGGCAGGGCAGGCATTCAGATCTTGACCAGCGGGTAGCCGTGGTCGGGAGCGGGAAATTCCTGGTCCATGCGGGCGAAGATTTCCCGGTATGCCTCATCGGGGACTTCCTGAAGATTGCTGTGCAGATGCGAAAGAGAGGATGTGCTGAAAAGAGCTGCGAAGCCCTGTTCCGTGTTCATTCTCAGCATGACTGCTTCCGGTGCGATTCCATAAGTGCGGCAGGCCTCCATGACTGCTGTGTTGCGATGGATATCCGGATGTGGATGATAATGGGAGCCAAGCGAAGAATAGGACATCGGCATGATGCCGTGTTCCTTCATGAACGGCAGCAGTTCATATTCACAGCCCCGTTCATAAATATTGTAGAAAATCTGGTTGCAGGTGCAGTCCTGACCGCCGCAGGCCAGCAGGTCCTTGAGGTCGCAGGTGTCAAAGTTGGAAACGCCCCAGGCTTTGATCAGACCCTGCTGCACAGCCTGGTGCATCGCCTGTACGACAAAAGCCAGATCGGCGTTTTCCCGCCAGTGCAGAAGGTAAAGATCGATTTCGTCGAGGCCCAGCAGACTGAGACTGCGGTGGAGACTTGGGAAGAAGGATTCCTCGGTGGCATTGTCCGGCAGGATCTTATCGACAAGAAACACTTTTTCCCGCGGCAGGCCGGCAATCGCTCTTGCCAGTGCTGTTTCGCATTTGCCGGATCCGTACATTTCCGCCGTGTCGATCAGATTCATACCGTAGTCATTGACCGCCGTCAGAATACAATCTTCCAGCCCCTGATTCCTACCGGACCAGAAACCGGTCGTTCCCAGTCCGATGGAAGAGACTTTCTGATGATTTAAGGTCAGATACTTCATACATGAATGATAATATAAAAAGAACAGGAATTCCCGGCAGATGACTGCTCGCACATCCGGTGGTTTTTATATTAGAATAATAATGTTATGGAAGAATTTTGTGTGACGGATTCACCGCTTGGACCGCTGAAGATCACGGCAACGGACAGAGGAATCAGCGGCATTGCCTTCTGCGGGGAACCAATCCGGGAAACAGAGCATCCGCTGCTTAGGGAAACAGAAAGGCAGTTGCGGGAATATTTTGCCGGAAGTCGGAAGGTGTTCGATCTGCCGCTGGATCTGCAAGGCACGGAATTTCAGATGCTTGTCTGGCAGGCTCTGAGAGACATTCCGTACGGTGCGACACGGTCCTATGGCGAGATTGCCCGCGTCATCGGCCGGCCAAAGGCTGCCAGGGCAGTCGGGATGGCGAATCATGTCAATCCGGTCGTGATCGTCGTGCCCTGTCACAGAGTGATCGGTGCCGATGGCCGTCTGACCGGTTACGGCGGCGGTCTGGACAAAAAAGAATACCTGCTGAAACATGAGCGATAATTGGGGGGGAAAAATCAATATGGCTGTTAAAAGAAAAATGAGAAAAACCGGAAAGATCATCATCGGCATAACTGTCGGGCTGGCGCTGATCCTGTGCGGCATCTTCGCCTGGGTTCTGACGAGACCGCCGGTTGTGAATAAACAGACACCTTCTGCTTCTCTGCATGAACTGGACGTTCCGATTGTCGACGTTCCGAAAGTGGAAGAGACGTCCGCGACACTGTTCGCGGTCGGCGACGGTCTGCTGCATGAAGCGGTGTACTACTGGGTGCGGCAGGCGGACGGCACGTATGAATTCAAACCGATGGTGGACCGGATCGGTGAGATCGCCCGCCAGTATGATCTGCGCTATTACAATCAGGAGACGATCCTTGGCGGTACGGAACTTGGTCTGAGCCATTATCCGACCTTCAATTCACCGCAGGAATTCGGTCTCAACATGATCGAGGAAGGCTTCAATCTGGTTTCCACCGCGACCAACCACACACTGGACGCCGGGGTGGCCGGCGTGGAGAACTCCTGGAACTTCTGGCATTCGCATGAGGACGAGATCGTCATGCAGGGCACCAACCTTTCCTGGGAAGACAGGGAGACGATCCCGATCCGGGAAGTCAACGGCATCAGCTATGCCTTCCTGTCCTGGACTTTCGGAATGAACGGCTTCCAGCCGCCGGAGGGCATGGAGTATCTGGTCAACTGCTATACCGGTCATGAAGACGAAATGCTCGATCAGGTGAGACGCGCTAAGGAAATGGCGGACGTTGTCATCATGGCCATTCACTGGGGCACGGAATATGCGACGTATCCGAATGACGAGCAGATCTATCTTGCCCAGGCTCTCTCGGATGCTGGCTGCGACATCATCATCGGCAACCACCCGCATATGATCCAGCCGGTACAGTGGATCAACGGACATAAGACGATCTGCTTCTACGCGATGGGCAATCTGCTGAGCGCCCAGTTTGACGACTCGCTGGTCGGCATGATGGGTGCCGTCACGATCCACAAGAAGACAGTCGGTGACAAGGTCGAGATCACTCTGTCCGACGTCAAGGCTGATCTGCACTGGACATACGGCGAAGCCAACGGCTGGCATGACATCAAAGTCATACCGTTCAGTGAACTGGACGATTCGATCTGCCCGGGCTATCAGGAACTCTATGCCCGCATGTCAAAGATCATCACCGACATGGACGACAGTATCCAGGTCGGCGGTTTCTGATCATAAGGACTTTACAATTCCTGGAAACAGATATATATTGACCTGCTCGAAAGTGCGAAAGGAGTGGGCATGCGTTAAGAAATATGCCGGAAAGAACAATGGACGAAAAAGAAAGATTACACGACGAGAACATCAAAAAAGCAGCCGGCGGCGGGGCATGGAATGACAACCGTTACAATGCAGTATACGGTATTGACGAGAGCCTCTGTATCGCATGCCAGATGTGCATCACCGTATGTCCGCTTGGCTGTATTACCTATAGCCCTTTTGCGAAAATCGATGACAGTGTCTGCATCCGATGCGGCAGCTGCAGCGATATCTGCCCGAGCGGTGCCATCGGCTGGTGGCTGGAGCCGCAGGAAACCGAAGAAGAAAACTAAAACCGGATACTCTGTTGCCTGAAGATTTCCGTAAGGAATGAAAGGAGAGGTATACCGGAGGGCGTGCCGGAAATTGTGATGGAAAACAAAGTGAATTTAAATGATGAAGAAGTAAAACAGGTATCCGGCGACGCGTTTATCAATGACGGATACAAGCATGATGCGGTATTCGGCGTCAAACAGGGAATGTGTGTCGCCTGCGGTGCATGCCTTGAAGTATGCCCGGCGCAATGCATTACGCTGTCGCCGTTTGCGACCATCGATCGCGCCTACTGCACCATGTGAGGCAGCTGCGAGAATACCTGCCCGTACAACGCAATCGGCTGGACGGAAGTCCTGACCAAGGTCGAAGAGTAACCGGCTTTAGCATGACGGCGGCCGGTCAAAGAAACGGTTGATGAATGAAAATAACGGTTCTGACCATGTTTCCGGAGCTGTTTGAAAGTTTTCTGGAAGGTCCGCTGGTAAAACGGGCCATACAGAAACAGCTGGCGGAAATTGAAATGATCGATATCAGAAAATATGCCGGGGGATCCTTCCGGCATATTGACGATTCTCCCTACGGCGGCGGGGCCGGCATGATCATGCGGGCCGGTCCTGTACTGGACGCGCTGGCTGCTGTCCGACAGGAAAACAGCCATGTGATCCTGACGGCCGCGGCCGGCCATCCCTATACCCAGAAGGACGTCCGCAGACTGCTGAAGGAAGAACATCTGATCCTGATCGCCGGCCACTATGAAGGCATTGACGCGCGGGTCTATGACCATGTCGATGAGCTGGTTTCGATGGGAGACTATATCCTTAGCGGCGGGGAGATCCCCATCATGGCGATGATCGATTCATTAGTCCGTATCATGGCCGGTGTGATCCGCACGGAAAGCACCGCCGACGAGTCATTTGAAAACGGCCTGCTGGAATATCCCCAGTACACAAAACCGCGCGATCTCAACGGCGAAAAGGTTCCTGATGTTCTGTTCAGCGGCGATCATGCGAAGATCAAAGCCTGGAAACATGAACAGTCGCTGTTATGGACGGCGAAATACCGTCCCGATCTGCTGGAAGAATATCCGCTGAATGAAGCGGACAGAGAAATACTGAAGAAAGAAAACGAAGACCGGTGAGAAACCGGTCTTCAGTGTATTAAGAGATATTCGGTAATAAATACGACAATGCAGCAGACTATCGCGACCAGCGGCAGACTTTTGTTGTGCCAGGACAGAATCACACCGGCCGCCAGGGCGAGAATGCCGGAGAGCGGTGACTGGGTGGCCTGCACGATGGCCGGGAAAGTCATCACCGCCAGCGTGGCGTAAGGCACGTAATACAGGAAGGATTTCAGGAAGGGACTGCGGATCGGCTTGCGGATCAGGGTCAGCGGCAGCACCCGGATCAGATAGGAAGTCAGACCGGAGATCATGATATACAGGTAAATATTATGTTTCATGCGGATCCTCCTGATGCGGGAAGAAGTATGCCGCGCATCCGGCGATCAGCAGCGTCAGGATGATCGTTTTCATACCGGCTGTCAGATCTTTCAGATAAGGCAGATACTGAGCGCCCCAGCTGAGGGCGAAGCCGCTCAGGACAACGGCCGCGACGATTCTGTCATGGCGGGCTGGCGGGATGATGATGGCCAGGAACATGCCGTATAAGGCGACCGAAAGGGCACTGACGATCCGGGATGGCAGGATGTTGCCGGCGATAATGCCGAGTGCGGTGCCAATTGACCAGCCCGGTATGGCGACCAGCATGGCTCCATAGTAATAAAACGGATTCAGATATCCTTTCTGGGCAATGGCGATGCCGAAGAGTTCGTCGGTAATGCTGTAGCCGACAAACAGCCGGTGCACAAAGGCTGTCTTCTCACTGAAACGCTGGGACAGCGCTGTGCTCATCAGCATATAGCGGGCATTGGCAATCAGCGTTACCAGCATCATTTCGATATACGGCGCATCGGCGGCGATGACCTGCACACCGGCATATTCACCGGCACTGGCCATATTCAGCATACTGATCAGGAAACCCTGAAAGGCATTCATACCGGCATTGCGCATGGCGATGCCGAGTGAGAACGCCACGGCCGCATAGCCGATGCAGATCGGCATTCCGTCACGGATGCCCTGTAACAATGCGGTTCTGTTTTCTGATGGCATGGAGACGCTCCTTCTAAAACAATTCAAAAAGAATTATTGTCATGATTATAGCACTCTGGCTTTGACATGCCAGTTTTTTTCCCGCCGTGAGCGGTCTGTGTCCCTCTGCCGGGTAAGTGAAATGAATGTTTTTCCTTCCGTTATGCTATAATCTATCCAAGCCTGCAGGTTCTTTTTGTCGTGCCGGCTGAGGAGAATATGAATCAGAATGTCAGAAAAACAACGGACGGAGCGATGATGCTGGCAATCATGGGAGCAGTGATGCTGCTGGACAGACAGACAGCCGGCACCATTTCCGGAACTGTGTTATATCTATTTCCGCTGCCGATGGTCTTCTATGCCAGCAAATATGGCTGGAAAGACTCGTTGACGGTGCTGGCGGCCCTGTTTGCCCTGCTGTTTATGCTCGGCACGCCGCAGTCGGTCTTCTATGTCGGCTTTGAGGCAATCATCGGAACTGTGTACGGCGCCGGAATCTATGCCGGCACCGACAACAAACGGATCCTGATCCGCACCATCCTGATGAGCGTGATGCTGGAAATCACCGCCCTGTTTGTCTTCGCCGCGTTCTTCGGCTATGACATGACGGCGGAGATCAATGAATACAAGACGATTATGGAAGGGCTCTTCCAGCAGACCGGCACCGAAATGGCCGGCTCAATTGACATGGACGGGCTTCTGCGGAACATCTTCCTGATCTCGATCGTGCTGACCGGTGTTCTGGAAGGTCTGATCACCCATGCCGTATCACGCTTCATGCTGAAGCGCCTGCATATGAAGATGCCGCCCTCGACACCGCTGTGGAATTACTTTCCGCCGAAGTGGAGCGGCTATCTCGCCATCGTCGGCTTTGCCGGTTTCTATCTGTCACTGGCCAGGCCGCTGAGCAACGAACTGTATCAGAATCTGATGCAGGGGGTCGGTATCATCAGTATGTTCTACCTGGCCGCCTTCGGTTTTATCGGCCTGCTGGTCATCGTGCCGCGGGTGTGGCCGTCCCTCAGATTCCTGGCGGCGGTCATCGCCATCGTGCTGCTGTTTACTGGCGCGCCGCTGCTGGCCCTGTTCGGTTTCCTGTATATCACCACTGATCTTCACGAAAGAGTCCTGAAAGGAGGAGAGTCAGATGCATCAGAAAATAAATAAACTGAAACGGATCATGATTATTCTCATCGCCATTCAGCTGGTTGTTCTGGCTGTTCTCTGGCTGTGGCTGAAGCAGGAAGTCCTGCTGCCGTTTATCGTCGTGCTGATTGAAGGCGGCGCCATGTTCTACCTGTTCGAGCAGTTCCAGAGCGTTTCGGAAGAGCAGTCGATCGGTGTCAAGAACGCCCTGGGCAGCACCGCCCGTGAGGCATATCTCAGCGGCGGTATCGGCATCCTGATCTATGACGACGACTATGTCGTAACCTGGATGAGTGAACTGTTTGCCGAGCGCGGCATTGACAGGGTCGGCTACAAGCTGCTGACCTGGGTGCCGGAAGCGGACGATCTGATCTCCGGCAAATCCGACACGGTCACGATCAACCTCGATGACCGCATCTATGAGATCCGCCGCAAGGAGGATGCCCAGATCATCTTCTTCAAGGACATCACCGAGCTCAGCAACTACAAGGAAAGATATGCCAACGAACATGTCGTCATCGGCATGCTCAGTTTCGACAACTATGAAGAAAGCACCCAGTATCTTGACGAAGGTGAAGTCTCAGCCGTCAATATGGCTGTCCGCACACCGGTCAACGAATACTGTTCCCAGCACGGCATTCTGTTCCGCCGTCTGAACAACCACAACCGTTATATGCTGGTTCTGAATGAGAAGATCTTCAACGATCTTGTTGCTGATCATTTCTCGATACTGAACAAAGTCCGCAAGGCAGCCCAGAAGATGGATGTTTCCATTACCCTGTCGATGGCCTTTGCCCGAGGTTCTTCCGATTTCCTGGAAATGGATGAAATGGTATCCAAACTGATGGATCTCGCGACGACCCGCGGCGGCGACCAGGTAGCCGTGCAGGCAGCCGGCGGCGAAGTCAAATACTTCGGCGGTTCTTCGGAAGCGGCGGAAAAGCGCAGCCGTGTCAGAGTACGTGTCATGTCACATGCCCTGCGTGATCTGATGCTGGCATCATCCAACGTCATTGTCTGCGGTCATAAGACAGCTGACTTTGACTGTATCGGTTCGGCTCTCTGTCTTTCCCGCATGGCAGCCGCCCTGCGCAGACCGTGTGTGATCATCGCCAAGACAGGCGGTATCGAAGAAAAACTGGAAGCGGCCATGAAAGCCAATGAGGCGGAACTGAAGAAGGAAGTCACATTCGTGACGGAAGGAGAAGCCATCAACCAGCTGCAGGACAACACGCTGGTCATCATGACCGACCACCATAACGTCAAGCAGTCCAACGGCGCCAAGGTCCTGGAACTGGCCAAGAAGGTCGTTGTCATCGACCATCACCGCCGTTCCACCGACATGGGTGTCAAACCGGTGCTCGTCTATATCGAAGCCGGCGCATCCTCGACCTGCGAACTGCTGACGGAAATGATTCCGTTCGTATCAAGACGTACCGATATCAGTGAAACCGCGGCGACCTTCATGCTTGCCGGTATGATCATCGACACCCAGAGATGGCGGGTACGTACCGGTGCGAGAACCTATGAGGCAGCCAGTGAACTGCGTAAGATGGGTGCCGATCCGCAGAAGGCCTATGACTATCTGAAGGATACCTATGACGAATTCGCTCTGAAGAGCGCCGTGATGTCGAACAGTGAGAAACTGCCGGGCGGCATTATGATTGCGCCGGTCAGCGAACGCGGCGTGTCACGTTCCCTGATTTCCCAGGTGGCGGATTCCCTGCTGTCGATTCAGGATGTCAACGCGGCCTTTGTCATCGCGGACAATGAAAAAGGCGAGACCTGCATCTCAGCCCGCTCCAACGGGACGATCAACGTGCAGCGCATCATGGAAATGATGGGCGGCGGCGGTCATCTTGCGGCGGCGGCCCTGCAGCGTCCGAAAACAACCGTAGAAGCCCTGCGTACTGAACTGATCAGCACGCTGGAGACATATTTCAAGGAGGAAAAAGCAGATGAGAGTAATTCTTAAACAGGATGTGAAAAAGGTCGGCAAGAAAGGCGATATCGTCAATGTGGCCGACGGATATGCCCGCAATTTTCTGATTGCCAGAGGACTGGCTGTGGCAGAGACAAAAAAGAGCCTTGAGATCCTGTCGGATCAGAAGGCTGTGGAAGCTGCCGAAGAAGCGAAACGGGAAGAAGAAGCGAGAGAAACTGCTGCCCGTCTTGAAAAGATGATGCTGACCTTCCAGGTCAAATCCGGCAAGGAAGGCAAGGTGTTCGGCTCGGTTTCCACCAAGCAGATTGCCGAAGCCCTGAACAAACAGGGTATTAAGATCGACAAGCGCAAGATCCTTGACACCAGCCCGATCCAGAGCCTTGGTGTCACAAAAGTGCGTGTCGAACTGCACAAGAACGTCATCGGCACGATCCGGGTCCAGCTGCTCGGGAGTGAATGATCATGGCCAGAGTGTTACCCTCTGCCCCGGAGGCAGAAGCCACCCTGCTTGGCAACATGATGGTTTATCCGTCCGCGGCGCGTATTGCCATGGAGGAAGGCCTGAGTGAAGAGGACTTCTTCGTCGAAGCCAACCGGCGGATCTTTCTCGCCATCGACAGCCTGTATAAACAGGGCGAAAGAATTGACCTGACAACCGTTGTGACCCGTCTGAAGGATATGGACATGCTGGACAAATGCGGCGGCGTTTCCTATCTGTCCGATCTGTCCGACGCTTCCGTTACCAGCGCCAATGTCAAAAGCTATGTCAACATGGTCCATGACAAGGCGGTCGTCCGAAAGATGATCGAAGCGGCGGAAACGCTGGCGGATGAAGGCTACAGCGGCCAGACGGATATCAACGAATATCTCGACGCGTGCGAGAAAGCCGTGCTGGAGATTTCCCGCAACCGCCGCACCAATGAATTCCGCACATCACCGGAACTGATCACCGGCGTGCTGGAGAATATTCAGAAAATGTCCGACAATCGGACCGATATCACCGGTCTGAAAACCGGCTTCAACGATTTCGATCACACCCTGCATGGTTTGCAGAAGGGTGACCTGATCGTTCTGGCTGCCCGTCCGGCCATGGGCAAGACCGCTGTGGCCCTGAATATGGCGATGAATGTCGCCGCCTATCAGCCGCGCGGCGCGGTTGCCATCTTCTCGCTGGAAATGGCAGCTGAACAGCTGGCCATGCGTCTGCTCAGCGCCAAGAGCCATATCCCCGGCGACAAACTGCGAACCGGCCGACTGACGGATGCCGACTGGAACCGTCTGAACGAAGCAGCCGGTGAACTGAAGATGTCCAATATCTATATCGATGACACATCGATGATCAAGGTGCCGGAGATTTTCTCCAAGTGCCGCCGTCTGAAAGCGGATGTCGGTCTGAACCTGGTATTGATCGACTATATTCAGCTGATCACCGCTTCCGGAAACAGACGCAATGAAAACCGTCAGCAGGAGATTTCCGATATCTCCCGTAACCTGAAAGCACTGGCCAGAGAACTGGAAGTTCCGGTCATTGCCCTTTCCCAGCTGAGCCGAAGTGTCGAACAGCGTGACAACAAGCATCCGATGCTCAGTGACCTGCGTGAATCAGGTGCCATTGAACAGGATGCCGATATCGTTCTGATGCTGTACAGAGAAGCCTACTATGACGAGGCAATCAGAGAACAGGCGCAGAAGGACGGCAACGAACGTCTGGAAATCAATATTGCCAAGCACCGTAACGGTGCGACCCGCAAGGTGTATCTCGCTTTTGAAAATACCACCAACGCTTTATACAACATCGCTTCTGAACAGTGACAATAGAAAAGGAGAGCTGCGATGAAAAGAATTCTGACAGTCATAATATGTTTTGCGGCATCTGTTTTCATCGTGTTATTCGGCAGCTCCTTTTTCTCTGAAAAGCTATCAGCCGGTGACCGGGTGATCGGTTTGTTTGATCAGCATGTGACGGAAGTGACCGAACGGCCGCAGATCGTGCATATGCTGTATCAGGACGGCAATCTGATCGGTGCTGTGCGCAATACCGCCCGTCTCGATCAGATGCTGAAGGATGTCTACAGCGAACGCTATGAAGACGATTTCCCCGGTTCCCGGCTCGATCTCGGCATGGATGTCTATCTGACCGAAGAGGAAAGCTACTTTGTCTATGAAGACGCAGATGATGAGATTCTTGCCTATATCGACGACAACCGGCTGTTCACCCTGGAAGCGACAGCCATCAGTTTCGCCGATGAAGAAGGTGTCTACGCCCGTATCTTCGTCAGTAACCAGGATATCTACGAAAGCGCGATGAACACCTATATCTCGTATTTCGTGGATCCTTCGGCAATTGTCGGTTCACAGCAGTCTGCTCTGACAACCTACGGCAGCCGTGATGTCAGCGTTTCGATTCCCCAGACGATTTCCATCAGCCGTGACTACGCGCCGATCGAAGAAATCAAGAAAACGGAATACGAAGTTCTCGAATATCTGAAATACGGTGATGATCCGCAGCTGGAATACTATACCGTGCAGGCTTATGACACGGTGGCCGGTGTCGGCTCCAAGAATCACGGTCTCTCAGCGACCCAGGTCATGAACATCAACCGTGACAAGATCTCCAGTGTCGATCAGCTCCTCAAGGAAGGCGATGAACTGTGTGTTACCTATTTCACACCGCCGATCGATATCATCGTTGAAAAAGACAGTCTCAGACAGATGCCGGTCTATTTCGAAACGGCCTATGTGGAGGATTCCAATCTGATCCTCGGTGAGCGGGAAGTGCGGCAGAACGGCATCAACGGTGCCCGCAATGTTCTCTATGCCGAACGCTGGATCAATGGTGTTCTGGTCAACGGTACCGAGAAATCGAGCGTCATGATCCAGGAGCCGCAGAGTGAAGTCATTGCCCTGGGAACCCAGCAGCTGCCTGACGTCGGCACCGGTGTTTACCGCTTCCCGGTGGAAAATCCGGCTATCTCATGCGGTTACGGCTGTTACTTCGGCCACGAAGGCACCGACATCGTCAACCAGTATGACCGCTGGGGCGATGTCTACGCGGCTGATACCGGCGTCATTGAAACCAATGCCTATCAGGCGATCAACGGCAACTATGTCGTGATCAATCACAATAACGGATATAAAACGTACTACGGCCACATGCGCGAGCTGAGCGAACTGCCGGAAGGTACGATCGTAACGAAAGGACAGATGATCGGTCATATCGGCATGACTGGTCTGGCGACAGGACCGCACGTGCACTTCATGGTGCAGATCGGCGACAAGAACGTCGATGCCTGCAACGGCTACCTGCCGTGTGATACGGTGCCTTACCAATGATGCGTTTCGCTCTTCTGGCAAGCGGCTCCAAAGGCAACTGCTTTGTCGTCCGTGACGGGGCGACCTGTCTGGTCATCGACTGCGGTTCGACCCTGAAGTATCTGCGTTCCTGCTTTGCCAGTCTGCAGGTGAGCAGGGATGACATCAGTGCCGTGCTGATCACCCATGATCACAGCGACCACATTGCCCAGATCCGTCATTTTGCCGGTTTTGAAATGTATTCGCCGGTGGATATTGCCGATATCTGCCATGCCAACGTAGTCAGCCGCATTCCGTTTTCCGTCGGCTCGCTGACCATCACACCGCTGGCTCTGTCCCATGATGCCCGCAACACGAGCGGCTACATCATTGGAAACGGTCAGGAAAAACTGGTGTATATCACCGATACCGGCTACGTCAACGAAAGCTATCTGCCGCTGATTGCCGGCGCTGACTATTACGTCATGGAAAGCAATCATGATCCGGCGATGTTGATGCGGACCCGCCGTCCGCAGTATCTCAAAGCGCGGATCTACAGCGACCAGGGACATCTGTGCAATCAGGACTGCGCTGATATCCTCGCCCGCTGCATCAGTCCCGACACCAGGATGATCATCCTGGCCCATATATCCCAGGAGGCGAACACCCGTGAACTCGCCCTGGAAACGACGGCTTCGCGGCTGCGGAAACAGCCCGAAAGGATCGGCCGTGATCTGGTCGTCTGCGCCGCCGGACAGTTTGAAATGATCAGGAAAGGAGACAGCCATGAAGAAATGGATCCTGGTACTGTTTGCTGGTTTGCTGGTATGGAATCTCTGGCTGACCGTCAGTCTTAATTCCCTCAGTGACCCGGCACCGGGCACACCGCAGATCACCCAGACGACGGTCACCGACTATACGACCGACCTGACCGGTATTCTGGAAGCCAACCGCAGTTCTGTCGTCTCAATTCAGAGCGGCACCCGTACCGGCAGCGGCTTTGTCTACAGCCGTGAGGAAAGTGATCTGTATATTATTACCAGCAGCGATCTGTATTCCGACAGCGGTGAAGTGACCGTATTCTTTGACAGCAGCGCACCGCTTACAGCATCCATTGTCGGCCGTGATGAAGCGACCGGTGTGATGTTACTGAAACTGCAGCCCGGCTTTGAAGTGCGCATCAGCAGGCTGGCTGACAGTTCCCTGATCGAACAGGGTGAATATGTGCTGGCGGTCAGCGGCCGCAGAAACAGCACCGGCAGCAATATGGTCAGTTTCGGTATCGTCTCCGAACCGGGCCAACGCCGTCTCATGAGTGCCACACTGTGGCCGGCCAGCATGATCGAAACGGATGCTCAGATCGTCCAGGACTGCATCGGCGGTCCGCTGCTTGATCAGGGCGGCGCCGTGATCGGCATGCTGCAGGGACGCAGCACGGTCGGCAGTGAACGTCTCAGTGTCGCTGTCAGTATCAATGAAGTGAAACTGGCTGCCGAAGAACTGAAGACTAACGGATCCGTTACCCGTGGCTCACTGGGGACCGTGACCCGCAGTGTCGCGGATCTGCGTTCCTATGAAAAGAGCACCCGCGGTCTGCAGCTGGATGCTGTGACCGGTGTGCTGGTATGTGATGTGCTGAGCGACAACGGCATTCAGCCAGGTGACGTGTTGCTGCAGATCAACGGCGAAACGATCCGCAACAGCAATGATCTGATGAACCGGCTGTATCAGTTACAGTCCGGCGATACTGTCGAACTGCAGGTTTTCCGTGATCACGAAACGATCATGCTGAGTGTGGTGCTGGAATAATGATCCGTATCGTTGCCTGCGGCCGCGTGAAGGAAAAATGGATGCAGGAAGGCATTCAGGAATACCTGAAACGGATCAGGCCGTACGAAAAAATCGAAGTGTGCGAAGTGGCGGACGAAAAAGCACCGGAAAGCAATTCGGAAGCGGAAAACACGATCGTCAAGAATAAAGAAGGGGAAAAGATCCTGAAGCAGCTGCGTGATGACGAGTATGTCATCCTGCTGGATCTGGCCGGCAAAACGTGTGACTCGGTCGGTCTGGCGGAGAAGATCCAGGATCTTTACAACCATTCCAAAAGCCGTATCGCCTTTGTCATCGGCGGTTCGCTGGGAGTTTCCGATGCACTGATCAGAAGGGCGGACATGCGCTGGAAACTGTCGGACAACACGTTACCGCATCAGCTGTGCCGCATCATCGTCCTGGAACAGATCTACCGCAGCTTCCGTATCCTCCATCATGAGCCTTATCATAAGTGAATCCTCTATCTGATCGCAGGATTCGCTTTTTATGTTGTATAATTGAATGAGTTTTTCAAGGAGGACAATTTCATATGATCAGAAGTGCAGGGATTCTCATGCCGATCACATCATTGCCGTCGGAATACGGTATCGGCACGATGGGAAAGGCAGCCCGCGAGTTTATAGATTTTCTTTCCGACGCCGGCCAGACATTCTGGCAGATCCTGCCGGTCGGCCCGACCGGTTACGGCAATTCACCGTATCAGTCGCTTTCTTCCTTTGCCGGCAGCACCTATCTGATTGATCTGGACGATCTGATCAGGGACGGCTATCTGAAGCAGGAGGAAGCGGATGCGGTTGTCTGGTACAAAGACATCGAACATGTCGACTACGGCATTCTGTACAACGAACGCAACAAGCTTCTGCACAAAGCGACCGACCGTCTTGCCCTCAGGCATCCGGATGCTTATCTTGACTTTCTGAGAACGTCTTCCTGGCTGCGTGACTACGCCGTATTCATGGCCATCAAGGATCATCAGAAGGGCAAGCCGTGGACCCAGTGGCCGCATGAACTGCGCCGCCATAACAGTGACGCGGTCAGAAGAATGGCGGAAGAATGCAAGGATGAAGTGCTTTTCTATGAGCGCGTGCAGTTCTTCTTCTTTGAACAGATGAAGGCAATGAAGAAATATGCCAATGACAGCGGCATTCAGATCATCGGCGACCTGCCGTTCTATATCGCAGCCGATTCCATCGATGTCTGGTCACATCCGGAACAGTTCGAAATGAACGACCGCAGTGAGATGACATTTGTCTCCGGCTTCGGTCCGGACGGTGCTCATCCGCGCGGTCAGAAGTGGGGCAATCCGCTGTTCAACTGGGAACGCATGCGGCATGACAATTACCGCTGGTGGATCGATCGGGTCGCGCATCTCGACAGTATGTGCGACATGATCCGTATCGATCATTTCCAGGGATATAATTCCTTCTTCGCGATTCCGGCCAATGACGAAGACGCGACGAGAGGCCATTGGCGCAAAGGTCCGGGTCTGGAACTGTTCCGCCTCATGGAACAGCGGCTCGGCAAACTGCAGATCATCGTCGAAGATCTCGGCCAGCTGACTCCGGAATTCATGGCCATGGTCAGAGAAAGCGGCTATCCGGGCATGAAGATCCTCCAGTATGCCTTTGATCCCAATGATCCGGGTTCTGTCTATATGCCGTTCCAGTATGACCATAACTCCGTGGTCTATACCGGCACCCATGACAACGACACTCTGATGGGCTGGAAGAACGACAAAAACCAGACCGCCCGCATCAAACGGGCTACGGAATACCTCGGACTCAATGAGAAGGAAGGCTTTACCTGGGGAATTCTCAGAGCTGCCTACGGTTCTGTTTCCGATCTTGCCATCGTTCAGATGCAGGATCTTCTCGAACTCGGCAGTGAAGCGCGCTTCAACGACCCAAGCGGCAAATCGCCGGCCTGGACATGGCGTGCGAAACCGGGCGTGTTTAAAAAAGAACTGGCTGCCAAACTGAAGGAGAAGATGCTGCTGTACTGCCGCAACAACTGGCAGGCGAAACATCCTTCCGCCCAGCACTGAAAACGATTCTGAAACCGGATGAAAAACATCCGGTTTTTTCTTGTGCCGCAGGCTTTGCGGACCTATTCCGCGATCACTAAAAAACAAATGTAACCGCTTGCGGAGCGTAGTCTATTGTATTAAAATACAAGTAGTCAATAAGAAACGGGAGGTATAATTCGATATGAAAGAGATTTCAGTTACAGTTGTTGACCCTGTTGGATTACATGCACGTCCGGCTACTGTCGCCGTCAATGCAGCCAGCAAATTCAAGAGTGAAGTTAAGGTTGGCTACAAGGGACGTTCAGTCAACATGAAATCAATCATGGGCGTCATGTCCTTAGGCATTCCGACACAGTCCGAAATTACAATCAGCTGTGAGGGAGAAGACGAAGACGTCGCCATCGAAGCAATCGCACAGGTTCTGAAAGAACAGAAAGTCATTGCTGCTGACTAAGGTCAAATGAAAAAAATGGACGCTTCTGAAGTGTCCACTTTTTTTCCAGCAAACTAACAAATTTATAATTGTTTTTTACATGAAAGGATAATTAAAAAATGTATCGAGATGAGTATAAGCGTTGGCTGGAAGCTGATCTGATCGACTGCGATCTGCGGAGTGAACTTCTGAACATCGCTGACGACGATGAAGCCATCAAGGAAAGATTCGCTGTTTCTCTGCAGTTTGGTACCGCTGGTCTGCGCGGCACTTTAGGCGCGGGCACAAACCGTATGAACATCTGGGTTGTCCGTCAGGCTACTCAGGGTGTTGCTGACTGGGTCAAGACACAGGGCGGCAATC
The DNA here is from genome assembly GCA_902793635.1 of uncultured Erysipelotrichaceae bacterium. Taxonomy (GTDB): domain Bacteria; phylum Bacillota_I; class Bacilli_A; order Erysipelotrichales; family Erysipelotrichaceae; genus Bulleidia. The sequence continues at coordinate 34,882 of CADBEA010000010.1, forward strand.
AGCTGGTGGCAATCAGCTATGACAGCCGTCTGAAGGGATGGAACTTCGCCAGAGACGCAGCCGGTGTTCTGGCTGCCAATGGCATCAACGTCGTGATCTATGATGAACTGATGCCGGTTCCGGCGCTGAGTTTCGCAACACGTTACTATCACTGCAATGCCGGTATCATGCTGACCGCTTCTCACAACCCGGCAAAATACAATGGTTTCAAAGCTTACGGACCGGATGGCTGCCAGATGACAGACGATGCAGCTGCTGTTGTTTACGACTCCATTCAGAAAACAGACGTTCTGACCGGCGCCAAGTACATGTCCTTCGCGGAAGGCGTTGAAAAGGGTCTGATCAAATTCGTTTCCGACGCATGCAAGGAAGCTCTGTACGAAGCAATCGAAGCCCGTCAGGTAAGACCGGGCCTCTGCCGCACAGCCGGCCTGAAGCTTGTTTATTCACCGCTGAACGGAACAGGTCTGGTTCCGGTAACCCGTATCCTCAACGACATGGGCATTACCGACATCACGATCGTTCCGGAACAGGAATATCCGAACGGCTACTTCACGACCTGCCCGTATCCGAACCCGGAAATCTTCGAGGCTCTGGAAAAAGGTCTGAACCTCGCCAAGGAAGTCGGTGCTGACCTGATGCTGGCAACGGACCCGGATGCGGACCGTGTCGGTATCGCCATGAAGTGTCCGGATGGCTCCTATGAGCTCGTATCCGGTAACGAAATGGGCGTTCTGCTGCTCGACTACATCTGCGCAGGCAGAATTGAGAACGGCACAATGCCGAAGAACCCGGTAGCTGTCATGTCCATCGTTTCCACACCGCTGGCTGACAAGGTTGCTGAGCACTATGGCGTTGAACTGAGACATACACTGACCGGCTTCAAGTGGATCGGCGATCAGATCGCCCGTCTGGAAGCTGCCGGTGAAGTTGACCGCTTCATCTTCGGTTTCGAAGAGAGCTACGGCTACCTGGCCGGACCGTATGTACGTGACAAGGATGCCATCATCGGTTCCATGCTGATCTGTGAAATGGCTGCTTACTACAGAAGCATCGGTTCCTCCATCAAGCAGAGACTGGAAGAAATCTATGCTGAATACGGCCGTTATCTGAACAAGGTCGACAGCTTCGAATTCCCGGGTCTGTCCGGTATGGACAAGATGAAGTCCATCATGGAAAGACTGAGAACCGCTCCGCCGACAGAGTTCGCCGGCAAAGCAGTTGCCAAGGTCGTCGACTATCTGAAGCCGGAAGAGACAGGCCTGCCGAAGGCAAACGTCCTCATCTATGAACTGGAAGACGGTGCCAAGGTTATCGTCCGTCCGTCCGGAACCGAGCCGAAGGTAAAGACATACTTCACGACACTGGGCAAGGATCTCGCTGAAGCACAGGCTGAAAAAGACGCACTTGCGGAAGCCTGCAAACCGATTCTTTCCTGATCTGAAGCAAACCAGGGAGTATGGGTGAAGCCCATACTCTTTTTCTTTTTAGACAGTTGGGATTGTTGTATAATTCTGGCTTCTAAGGGGTGTCCAAGTAAAGGCGAATAATGTTAGAATGATAGAGTATTTTGTTATGACATCTGCCAGGAGATTTACTATGGACCGAATGAGAATCGTGGAGAGTTTTCATCAGGGAAACTGCACCAATGCCTATCGTCTTTTTGGCGCCCATTTTGCTTATGAAGGAAGTGAGGGCGTCCGTTTTACGGTATATGCGCCGCATGCCAGAAAAGTCAGTGTGATCGGCACGTTCACGGACTGGGATACGCGGCCTGTCAATATGGAACGTTCTGATTTTGACGGTATCTGGAGTGTTTTTGTGCCGGGTGTCAGGGAATGGGAATCCTATAAATATCTGATCGAAAGCAGAAACGGAGAACTGATTCACAAAGCTGATCCGTATGCGTTCTACAGTGAGACCAGACCGGAGACGGCTTCCAAGGTCTATGACCTGGACAATATCCGCTGGTCCGATCAGAAGTGGCTGAACAAGCGTTCCAAGAACTATGACAGACCGGTCAATATCTATGAAGTATATGCCGGCGGCTGGAAGAAAAACGGTGAATATCCTTATACATATACAATGCTGAAGGAAAACCTTCTTCCTTATGTCAAGGAACATGGTTATACACATATCGAACTGATGCCGCTCAACGAATATCCGTTTGACGGATCCTGGGGCTATCAGGCCAGCGGCTACTATTCCGTTACTTCCCGTTACGGCAATCCGACGGAGTTTGCCGATTTTGTCAACGAATGCCATAAGAATGATATCGGCGTCATCATGGACATGGTGCCGGTGCACTTTGTCAAGGATGCTTTCGGCCTGCGTTATTTTGACGGTGAGCCGCTGTATGAATACAAAGACAGAAACGATGCCGAATCCCAGTGGGGAACAATGAATTTCGACCTCTGGAGCGAGGAAGTGCGTTCTTTCCTGATGTCAGCAGCTGTTTTCTGGTGCGATGTTTACCATATTGACGGTATCCGCATCGATGCCGTTGCCAATCTGATCTACTGGGGCGGCAACAGCAACCGCGGCACCAACGAAGGTTCCCTGAACTTCGTCAAGCGCATGAATTATTACCTCAACAAGGAATTCCCGAGTGTCATGCTGATTGCGGAAGACAGCTCAGATTTCCCGAAAGTCACCGCTTCGACTTTGGATAATGGTCTTGGCTTTGACTACAAATGGGACCTTGGCTGGATGAACGATACTCTGAAGTATTACGCAACCGATCCGATTTTCCGGATCTGGGATCATCATAAACTGACTTTCTCGATGGCTTACTTCTACAGTGAGCGCTTTATGTTGCCGCTCAGCCATGATGAAAACGTCCACGGCAAGAAAACGATCATCGACCGGATGTTCGGTGACTATGACATGAAGTTCGCCCAGGCCCGCAATCTCTATGCGTACATGTATGCGCATCCGGGCAAGAAACTGAATTTTATGGGCAATGAAATCGCCTCTTTCCGGGAATTTGACGAAAAGAAAGAGCTCGACTGGTTCCTGCTTTCCTATCCCCGTCACGATGCTTTCTTGCGTTATATCACGGATTTGAATAAAATTTATAAGTCACACGCCTGTCTGTATCAGTATGACTACGATTATCAGAAAGGGTTCAAGTGGATCGACGCCGACAACGCGAAGCAGAGTATTTACTCCTTCTACCGCGAGGATGACAAGGAATATCTCATCTGTGTTCTGAATATGACGTCCGCTTCCTATGAACAGTTTGATATCGGCGTTCCGCAGAGCGGCAGATACACAGAAGTGCTGAACAGTGAAAAAGATATCTACAACGGCTGCAATATGTGCAATTTCGAACCGGTGAAAGCCTGGAAGGACGAAAAGGCACAGGGTGATCTGGAACACTCCATCACCATCCGCATTGCCCCATGGTCGGCAATCTGGCTGACCTGCCCGAAAAGAAAGAATACGGCGAAAGAGAAAACAGGCACGCAGAAGCAGTAAGCGAACTCTTCCCGCCGATATATAGAAAGGGAACATTTATATGTTTAAGAACAAATCAGAGTTTAAGAAGGAATTTACAAGGAGACTGATCGAAAACTACGGCTGCGCCATCGAACAGACTCACCAGACGGAGAAATACATGACGCTGGGCAACATGGTCAGAGACTATGCCAGCGTTAACTGGAAAGACACCAAGGAAGCCCTCAACTTCCAGGATTCCAAACAGGTCTACTATTTCTCCATGGAATTCCTGCTCGGACGTCTTCTGACCAACAACCTGAAAAACCTCGGCATCTATGATGTCGTTGTCGATGGTCTCAAAGATCTTGGCATCGAATACGAAAGTCTGGCCAACCTGGAACTTGACCCGGGTCTTGGCAACGGCGGTCTTGGCCGTCTTGCAGCATGCTTCATGGACTCGGCTGCTTCCCTGAATTACCCGGTCAACGGCAACTGCATCCGTTACCGCTACGGTCTGTTCCGTCAGCTGATCAACGAAAAGGGCGAACAGGTCGAAATGCCGGACAACTGGCTGCGTATCGGCAACCCGTGGGAAATCCGCAAGCCGAAGCACTCCGTTGACGTTAAACTGTACGGACATCTGGATGTTTCCTACGACGAAAAGGGCGACATGCATTTCCGTCATGTCGGAGCCACACATATTCTGGCCGTCCCGTATGACGTACCGATGATCGGTGCCAACACAAAGATGACAAATACACTGCGTCTGTGGTCAGCTGAACCGGCTGATGTCGCACCGCAGGGAGCTGACTACCGCAAGTACCTGTCTTCTGTCGATGACATCTGCCTGAATGTCTATCCGGATGACAGTACGGAAGAAGGAAGATATCTGCGTCTGAAGCAGCAGTACTTCTTTGTCTGCGCCGGTGTCAACAGTATTATTGAAACGCACCTGAGAAAATATCCGAATCTGGACAACCTCGGCAAGAAGGTTGCGATTCAGCTGAATGACACACACCCGGTTCTGGCGATCCCGGAACTGATGCGTGTGCTGCTCGACGACTATGGCTATCAGTGGGACGAAGCGTTTGATATCGTCCGGGAAGTCATGTCATACACCAACCACACCGTCATGAGCGAAGCGCTGGAAAAATGGCCGACCCACTATGTCAGAACCCTGCTGCCGCGTATCTATATGATCATCGAGGAATTTGACAGACGGTTCTATCATCATATGCTGACGATCAGCAACGGTGATGTGGCATCGGCGGAGAGAGTACGTATCATCCGTGACGATCAGGTTCATATGGCCAACCTCGCCATCCTCGGTTCACACAGTGTCAACGGTGTAGCCGCTTTGCATACGGAAATTCTGAAGAACGATCTGTTCAGAGACTTCAACAGAATTTATCCGGACCGTTTCAACAACAAGACCAACGGCATCACACCGCGCCGCTGGATGCTGTACAACGATCCTGAACTGAAGCGTATGCTCGACCGCAAGATCGGCAAATCCTATCATCACAGATATTCCGAATTCGAACGTCTGATGAAGTATGTCGACGATCCGCGGGTACAGCAGGAATTCCTGAACGTCAAGCACCAGCGCAAGATCCTGTTGGCTGGCTATGTCAATGACCTGACGGACGTGCAGATTGATCCGGATTCCATCTTTGACACCCAGGCCAAGCGTCTGCACGCCTACAAGCGTCAGCTGCTGAACGTGATGAATATCATCTACCGCTATCAGCGTATCAAGAAAGATCCGAACTACCGGATGTATCCGCATACCTATCTGTTCGCTGCCAAGGCAGCCAGCAGCTACGTATTCGCCAAGAGCGTCATCAAGCTGATCAACCGGGTTGCCCAGACGGTCAACAACGATCCGGATGTCAAGGGCATGATGAAAGTCGTCTTCCTGCCGAACTACAATGTTTCGATGTCGGAAATTCTCGTGCCGGGCACGGATGTCTCCGAACAGATCAGTACCGCCGGTAAGGAAGCCAGCGGCACCGGCAACATGAAATTCATGATGAACGGCGCTCTGACCCTCGGTACACTGGACGGCGCCAATGTCGAGATCGACGGACTGGTTGGCCGTGAAAACGATGTCATCTTCGGTCTGACAGTCGATGAGATCAACAACATGCGTTATTCCTACAACGCGCATTACTACTACGATACGGACGAGCGTATCCGCAATGTCATGAACAGTTTCATCAACGGCACATGGTCCAAGCATCACGATGACTTCCGTGTCATCTTCGACGAACTGCTGATGAAGAACGACGAATACTTCGTACTGGCTGACTTCGACGCCTATGTCAAAGCACAGGATGAGATTGAAAGACGTTATCTTGACCGTGCCGGCTGGGCCCGCAGTTGTCTGATTAACATCGCCAAGAGCGGCTTCTTCTCCAGTGACAGAACGATCGAAGAATACGCTGCGGAAATCTGGAAAGTAAAGCAGTTGAATATCTGATATATCTGATATAATGAACAGGCACCTTTTAAAGGTGCCTTATTTCGTATGCGAGGACATATATATGCCAAATTTCAATGCCTATCTGGATGATTTCGGACTGATCAAAGTATGGATGAACCGTAATTTTTACGGCGGCCATTCCGATTCATTTTACATTTCCGGGGAAAACGGTTATCTCAGTGAGCTGATCATCACCGGGGTGGAGGAACACGAAAACAGCATCCGTTACAATCTGACCGGGCCGGCCGGACTGGAATTCGGCAAGCGTTATATGATCCGTGAACAGCACGGTCAGAGTGTTCCTCTGGAACACCGCATGATCGTCAACACCAAACAGTTCAATGACCGCTTCATGTACCGCGGCGACGATCTTGGCGCGGCCTATTCTCAGACTCATACCGATTTCGCTCTGTGGGCGCCAACGGCTGTCAGTGTCATTCTGAAGCTGCATTCCGGCAAGACGGTCAAGCCGTATCTGATGCACCGCAGTGAAAGAGGCGTATACCGGGCACGTATTTACGGCGATCTGAAGCGGACGACCTATACCTACCTGGTCGAGCGCAATGGCCGGATCATTGAAACCGCCGACCCCTATGCGCTCAGTTCCACAGCCAACGGCCGGGAAAGCGCCGTGATCGACGAAAGCGAGATCCGCAAGATCCGCGACTATCCGCTCAAGGAAAAGAAAACCGGCACGGATGCCGTGATCTATGAAGTCAGCGTCCGTGATATCACCGCTTCACCATTGAGCGGCACCACAGAACATAAAACCTTCGCTGCTCTCAGTGAAGAAGGGACTTCCTATAAGGGAATTCCGACCGGGCTTGACTATATCACTTCGCTGGGCGTGACCCACGTGCAGCTTCTGCCGGTCATGGACTTCGCGACGGTGGACGAGAACCATCCGGAAAAGGGTTATAACTGGGGATATGATCCGATGCATTATCTGGTGCCGGAAGGAAGCTATTCCAGCGACCCGGAGAATCCCTATACCCGCGTGAAGGAACTGCGCCGTCTGATATGCATGTTGCACAAGCATCAGCTGCGGGTCAATCTCGACGTCGTCTTCAATCATGTCTATGACGTCGAAACTTCACCGTTCCAGAACACGGTTCCCTACTATTTCTTCCGTTACAACAGTTCCGGATACCTGTCCAACGGCACCTACTGCGGCAATGATTTCGCCTCCGAGAAGCCGATGGCCAGAAAATATATTCTCTTTGTCATTCAGAAACTGATGGACCTGTACGGGGTGGACGGTTTCCGTTTTGACCTGATGGGCATTCTGGACGTGCCGACCATGAACGCCATCCGTGACACGGCCCGCCGCATCAAGCCGGATGCCATGATCTACGGTGAAGGCTGGGATATGCCGACCGTTCTGGAAAGCGGCCTGAAGGCGACCATCTTCAATCAGGGCAAGATGCCTTTTATCGGTCATTTCAATGACTATTTCCGCGATATCGTCAAAGGCAAGACGAGTGACGATCAGAAATATGAAAAGGGCTACATCACCGGCGATCTGGGTCTCTCCTTCGGAGTGCTCAGCGCCCTGAGTGCCAATGTTCTGTCCGATCCGTATTTCAAGCGTTTCACGACGCCGGATCAGTCGATCAACGCCCTTGAGACGCATGACAATTCGACTCTCTGGGACAAGATGAGAGCCTGCTGCAACAACGAAGACAGAGCGACCAGACAGCAGCGGCAGCGTATGCTGATCATCACCGAATTTGTTTCCCAGGGCATTCCGTTTGTCCATGCCGGTATGGAATTCTGCGCGACCAAGAACGACAATTCCAACTCTTACAACGCCGGTGACGTCATCAACCAGATCGACTGGGAAAGAGCCTGGATCAACCGTGAGATCATCGAGTTTACCCGCAAAGCGATTGCCTTAAGGGCGAAATATCCCGGCTTCCGTCTGAAAACGACGGAGGATGTGCAGAAGTATGTGCGCCTTTCGGTGGCGGAAGGAGGCATCGTCTTCTATGACATCAATTACACCGATGCCGCCAATCATATCAACATCATCCGTGTCATCATCAATCCGACGTATGATGACAGGTATTATACATTTGAACCGGGCTGGAAAATCGTCTTCAACAAAGACGGCAACAGCGAAGAAGGCGAGCGCAGCGACATCTGCGTGCCGCGGCTCTCGGTTCTTGTCTGCACCAGGTAAGGCAGTCATCAGGGTATTGGGAGGAATCTTCTAATACCCTTTTGTTTTTGTTATTGTTATACTGTACAAAAAGAAAAACAGGCAGGTTTTTACAATGAGAAAAATAAACAGAATACTGCTGAGCGCAGTGATGGCATCCATGGTGCCGGTTACATGTCTTGCTGTCCGGGCTGACCGGGATGAAGACGCCGCTTTTGAAGAATTCATGAGCAGTGAGTTCAAGGAAGCAATGGAATCAGACTATCTGACGCTGCATTATACCGTGAAAGACTACTCCGGCATGGATATCGACAAGCCGGAGCTGATTGCCGGCGAACAGAACTGGGAGAGCTATGAAGAAGCGTCCCAGGAAGCTGCCGACACGATCAAGGAACTGAAGTCGTTCGACCGTTCCAAACTGTCCGAAGAGAATCAGATCAACTATGACGTCTATCTCTTTTATCTGGAAAGATACAAGGAACTCAACGATATGCCGCTTTTTGACTTCGCTTTTGAACCGAACGGCATACTGGACAATCTGACCGTCAACTTCACCGAATTCGTATTCTACCGGGAAGAGGATATCAACGATTATCTGGAAGTCCTTTCCACTGTCGACGACTATGTGTATGAGTGTCTGGAAGTGACGCAGAGACAGGCATCAGAAGGTTATTTTCTCTGTGATCAGGCGCTGGATGAAACGCTGGATTCCATTGATAAATTCGTCGCGAAAAAGGAAGACAACGAACTGATCATCATCTTCAACAAGAACATGGACGCGATGGAAAGCATCAGTGATGCCGACCGTCAGGAATACAAGGACCGCAACCGTGAGATCGTACTGAACGAATATATTCCCGCCTATGAAAAAGTCGGTGAGGAACTGGAAAAACTGCGCGGATCACGCAAAGGCGGTGATGCGGTCTATGATCTTCCCGGCGGCAAGGAGTATTACGAAAGCCTGCTGAAACTGAAGACCAGCACCGACGCCACCGCCCAGGAGATCTTTGATCTCGGTGATCAGTATCTTCAGAGCATGATGACGGATTATTTTATCGCCGCGTATGCCGGCAAAGGCGATTTCAACGAGACCCGTCCGGAAGAAGACGCGGAAAGCGTGCTGCATTATCTGCAGGATCATCTTGACGATTTCCCGGAAGGACCGAAGGTGAACTTTGTCGCATCCTATCTGGATCCGAGTGTCGCAAGTCCTTCCACCGTCGCCTACTATATGACGCCGCCGATCGATGACGTGACAAGCAACGTGATCCGTATCAACGGCGACCTCGTCGGAGATACCAACGAACTCTTCACGACGCTGGCCCACGAAGGCTTCCCGGGCCATTGCTATCAGATCACCTGGTTCTTTGACAAGGGTCCGCATCCGCTGCGCAGTGTCGTCAGCAACCAGGGATATACGGAAGGCTGGGCAATGTATGTGCAGGATTATGCCTGGCGGCTGTCCGGTCTCAGTGAAGCTTCTGCCGATCTGCAGCGGATGGATCAGAATGTCAATTACCTTCTGAACGCATTGTGTGATATCGCCGTCAACGGTCTTGGCTACGACAAGGATGAGCTGACAGAATATATGGGAAGTCTTGGTCTGGATGCCGGTTTCTCGGATTCCATGTATGACTTCGTCGTTGCCAATCCGGCTATGATCACGCCGTATGGCATTGGTCTCTTGCAGTTTTTGCGGCTGAAGGATCTGGCGCAGAATTCGCTTGGTGATGATTTCAACCTGAAGGATTTCCACGAAGTACTGCTGAGCGGCGGTGACCGTCCGTTCAACCTGGTGGAAGCGGATGTCAGGAAATATATCGAAAACAACGGTGCTGTTCCGCAGGAAAACAAGCAGGATAATACCCCGCCGCTGCCGATCGTTGATCCGGGAACACCTTCCGACAGCAGCAACAGTGCGGTGCCGATCATCTGCGCCGTCGTATGTCTGCTCGGTATCATAGGTGCCTGGCTGTGGCGCCGCCATATCCGCAGAAAGAATGTGTTCGGCGATGAAGCGTAATCACTGGACGCCGTGGCTGAAGGAGGAATGGCAGCAGCCGTACTTCGTTCAGCTGGCCGCCTTCATTCATGAAGCCTATGAACACCGACAGATCTATCCGCCGAAACAGCAGGTCTTCTCAGCTTTTGAGAACTGCGACATCGACGACATCAAAGTCGTGATCCTCGGCCAGGATCCCTATCATCAGAAAGGTCAGGCGCACGGTATGTGCTTCTCGGTCAATCCGGGTGTGCAGATACCGCCGAGCCTTGTCAATATCTTCCGCGAACTGCAGACGGACCTGAACTGTTATATTCCCAACAACGGCTATCTGATGCCATGGGCACAGCAGGGAGTCTTTCTGCTCAACACGGTGCTGACCGTGGAAGATTCACATCCCCGCTCGCATGCCGGCCGGGGCTGGGAAACTTTTACCGATCACGCCATCATGAAAATCAACGAAAAAAAGGAACCGGTTGTCTTCCTGCTGTGGGGAAGGGATGCCCGCAGCAAAGCACCGATGATCGATCAGAGCAGACACCTGGTTCTCGAAGCGGCGCATCCTTCACCTTTGAGTGCTTATCACGGGTTCTTCGGCTGCCGCCATTTTTCCCGGGCGAATGCTTTTCTGAAAGAACACGGACAGAAAGAGATCAACTGGCAGGTACCTGACTTATGAGCAATACAGATAATACAGTCATTAGAAATGTCGAATGGGTCATGGCGCGGCACAGCCGCAGTCATGGCCTTTTGCCAATTCAAACAGTATTGAAAAAATACGGCGATCCCCAGGATCAGCTGAAGGTGATTCATGTGGCCGGCACCAACGGCAAGGGCAGCACGGTCAACTATCTGCTGGATATCCTGGTGGCCCTGGGTTATAAAACCGGCACGTTTACATCGCCGCATCTTGAACATCACTGCGACCGCATCCGCATCAATGGGCAATGGATCCCGGAAGAACGTTTCAATGCCTATGTGGAAGAAATGAAGGATGATATCGAAGAACTGGATCTTGGCATGTTTGAAATCGATACATTGATTGCCCTGCGCTGGTTTCTTGAACAGAAAGTCGATTACGCGATTCTTGAATGCGGTATCGGCGGCCGGCTCGACAATACCAATGTCATGAAAAAACCGGCGCTGTCGATCATTACGACGATCGGCTATGACCATGTCAAAATGCTCGGCAGCCGCATCGAACAGATCGCTTTTGAAAAGGCCGGCATCATCATGCCGTATACTTCCTGCGCCATCGGTTTTCTTCTGCCGAAAGCGGAAAATATCATCCGTCATACAGCATATGCCCGCCATGGCGCCGTCTCTTCAGCGAAGCGCTGGTACCGGGAGAAGGGCCTGTATGAATTTGTCTACCGCAATCATGTCTATACCGTTCAGGGAGCCGCCTATCAGAAACGCAATGCCGCTCTGGCACTGCATGCCGCATGGCTGCTTGGTCTCGATATCGGCAGTGAGAAAGTGAAGGAAGCAGTCGCTGTTTCGCAATGGAAAGGACGTTTCGAGACGGTGTCAAAGAATCCGCTGATCGTCATTGACGGCGCTCACAATGAAGAAGGTGTCAGGGCACTCTGCGCGAGTGCCGCCGCCTTGCCGAAGCCGCTGCGTATCGTTTTCAGTGCTTTGCGTGACAAACCGGGCAGAAAGATGGCGCAGATGCTGAAGGACAGCTGCGAGAAACTTTATATCACACACTTCGAATTTTACCGGGCGGACACGCTGGACGGTCTTTCCGTCAACGGCGCTGAAATTGTTGAAGACTGGCAGGAAGCGATCCGCAAAGCTGTCGCGTATTCAGCGGAAGGAAGCACGCTGATCACCGGTTCTCTGTATTTTATTTCCGATGTGCGTGAATATCTTCTGAATGCATCCGAAAATGCGTGAAATGAGTTAAAAACGCAGGATTTTACAGTACAAATCAAATGGTTCTGTAATATAATGAAAATACAAAGCGAATCGTTGCAGGAGGCTAATTATAATGAGAGCTAATACTATGGTGGCCATGATCCTCGCAGGCGGAAGAGGTACCCGTCTTTTGGACTTGACCAAAAAAGTCGCTAAGCCGGCTGTCCATTTCGGTGGCAAATACCGTATTATCGACTTCCCACTCAGTAACTGTGCAAACTCCGGTATTTCCACGGTCGGTGTTCTGACACAGTACGAATCTGTTCTTTTAAATGCGTATGTAGCCAAGGACCAGTTCTGGGGCCTGGATACAAACGACGGCGGCGTTTATGTTCTGACACCGCGTGAAACAGACCAGAAAGGTTTTGACGTTTACCGTGGAACAGCAGATGCCATCACCCAGAATATCGACTTCCTGGATCAGGTCGATCCGGAATATGTCCTGGTTCTTTCCGGTGACCACATCTACAAGATGAACTATGACAAAATGCTGCAGTACCACAAGGAAAAGAAGGCAGACGCAACAATCGCCGTTCTGCAGGTTTCTCTGAAGGAAGCATCCCGTTTCGGTATCATGAACTGCGATGAGAACGACATGATCTATGAGTTCGAAGAAAAACCGGCTCATCCGAAGTCCACTCTCGCATCCATGGGTATTTACATTTTCACATACAAGACACTGAGAAAATACCTGCTTGCCGATGACAAGAATCCGAATTCCAGCCATGACTTCGGTCACGACCTGATCCCGGCTTATCTGAATGACGGCAAGGTTCTGGCAGCCTGGAGATTCAAGGGCTACTGGAAGGATGTAGGAACCGTTGATTCTCTCTGGGAATCCAACATGGACCTGCTCAAGCAGAACAATGAACTGGATCTCGGTGATGATTCCTGGAAGATCTATACCGAAGATGTCAATGCTCTGCCTCAGTACATCGGTGAAGAAGCGAAGATCGACAACTCCTATATCACACAGGGCAGCGTTGTTCTGGGTACAGTCAAGAATTCTGTCCTCGGTACGAACTGCTATGTAGGCAAGGGTGCCAAGGTCGTTGACACGGTTGTCAACCCGGGTGCCAAGATCGGTGAAGGTGCAAAGGTCACACGCTGCATCGTCGCGGATGATGTCGAAATCGCACCGGGCGCAGTTGTCGGTTCCGCTGACAGCGAGAACATCGAACTGATCGCCAAAAAGGTTACAGAGTAGGAGGATCTGATCAATGAAAGCACTGGGTATCATTAGTTTTGAAGACAATACCGCTCATGTCGAAGGTCTGGAAGAACACCGTCCGGTACCGGCGATCTCTTTCCTGGGTCGCTATCGCGTGATCGACTTTATCCTCAGTAACATGACAAACTCCGGCATGGATAATGTTCAGGTTTACTGCAAGGAAAAACCGCGTAACTTAATCGAACATCTGGGCGAGGGCACAAATTACAACATCAACTCCAAGCGCGGCAAGCTGCGTGTTCTGTATGGTGAAAAGAACTTCTCTTCACCGGTATACAACCATGATATCGCCAACTACATGCTCAACATGCAGTACATCGAAGGCGACCGCAATCCGTATGTCGTCGTCGCTCCGAGTTACTTCGTTTACAGTCTGGATTTCAGCACTGTGCTCGACGCTCATGTTGAATCCGGCGCAGACGTAACAGTTCTCTATACTTCCACAAGTGAAGCAAAGACAAGCTTCCTGGGCTGCGACGTCCTGACACTGGACAAAGAAAAGAACGTTACCGCATTCGACAAGAACCGCGGCAACACAAAGACAAAGAATGTATCACTTGAAGCCTATGTCATGACAAAGAAGCTGTTCATTGAACTGGTCAAGAAAGCTGCTGCTACCTCCTCTCTGTACTGGTTCAAGGACATCCTCAGAGATTCACTCGGCGAACTGAAGATCAAGGGTTATCCGGTCAGAGGTTTCGTTGCCTGCATCAACACTCTTGAAGCTTACTTCAAGACAAGCATGGCACTGAGAGACAGAAGTGTCGCCGCCGGACTCTTCAAGCCGGGATGGCCGGTCTACACACAGACCAGCGACTCCAGCCCGACAATGTACAGAACCGGCTCAAGTGTCACCGGCAGCGTTGTTGCCAACGGCGCCGTGATCGAAGGCAAGGTTGAGAATTCCATTATCAGCCGTGGCGTTACGATTTCCAAAGGCGCAGTTGTCAAGAACTGCATCCTCCTGCCAGGTGCATTCATCGGTGAAAAGGCAAAACTGGATCACGTCGTTGTTGACAAGTATGCCATCATCCACCATGTAAAGGAACTGAAAGGTACAGACGAAGAACCGGTTTACGTTGCAAGAAGAGACCGGATCTGAGTCACATCGAGAAGGAGATAGAATATGACAAGATCCATACTGTTTGTTGGCGGTGAAGCACTGCCGTTCATCAAGACCGGCGGACTTGCGGATGTTCTCGGCGCTCTGCCGAAAGCATTGGCGAAGCGCGGCCATGATGTACGCGTTGTCATCCCGCTCTATAAGAAGGTCATTGAGAAATACTATGACCAGCTTGAAAGACTGGGAACCATCCAGGTTCATTCCGGATGGATCGATCAACCGGCAACATATTACACAGCAACGGTCGACGGTGTCGTTTATTACTTCATTGAACATCAGGGATACTTTGAAAGAGATGCCCTGTATGGCTATGAAGATGACGGCGAAAGATTCGCATTCTTCCAGAGATCCGTACTGGACATGATTTATTTCATTAACTGGTGGCCGAACATCATCCACAGCAATGACTGGCAGACAGGTATGATTCCGCTGCTTTGCCACGCATGCTATGCGGATGACTATCGCTATCAGCAGATCAAGCATGTCTATACGATCCATAACCTGGCTTTCCAGGGCAACTTCGGTGTCGATATGCTGCCGAGCTGCCTGGGTCTGGATTACAGCTATTTTGACAACGGTTCCATTAAGTTCGATTCCGGTATTTCCTTCATGAAGGCCGGTATCGTATATGCTGACAAGATCACGACCGTTTCTCCGACATACTCCAACGAGATCCTGACGGAAGCGTACGGCGAGAGAATGGACAGCGTCCTTCGTTACAGAAGAGAAGACCTCTGGGGCATTGTCAACGGTATCGATACCGTTCAGTGGGACCCGAAGACAGACCCGCTGCTGGTCAAGAACTATGACGTCCGTTCCTATGTATCCGGCAAGAAAGCCAACAAGAAGGCTCTGCAGGAAGAACTCGGACTGGAAGTCAGGGAAGATGTACCGCTGATCGGTCTGGTATCCCGTCTGACGAACCAGAAGGGCGTCTACATGATCACTGACAGAATCAGAGAAATCATGGCGATGGACGTTCAGTTCGCTGTACTGGGAACCGGTGAAGCAAATGCTGAAAATGCCTTCAAGTGGATGGAGAGCGAATACAAGGGCAAGGCAGTTTACTACTGCGGCTATAACGAAGAACTGGCTCACCGCATCTATGCTGGTGCCGACCTGTTCCTGATGCCGTCCCTGTATGAGCCGTGCGGAATCGGCCAGCTGAATTCAATGCGTTACGGCACCCTGCCGCTCGTACGTGAAACCGGCGGTCTGAAAGACACCGTACATCCATACAACCAGTACACCGGCGAAGGCAACGGCTTCTCCTTCTGGGCAGCCAACGCTGACGATATGGTATACACACTGCGTTGGGCAGTTGAGCAGTACTATAACAACAAGCCGGGCTGGAAGGGCCTCATCAAGAGTGCCATGAACACAGACGTCAGCTGGGATCAGAGTGCAGATATCTATGAAGAACTGTACTACACGATCTGCAACTGGCCGGATGAATAATCCTGTTCAGCAATCTGTAAAATGAGTTAAGCCAGTCCTGAAAAACGGGCTGGCTTTTCTGTCTTATTTCCCGGGAAACAGAGTTTCACGGCTTGTGAAAAAAGCGGCCGGAAAAACTTGTGTTTCAGGGTCAAATGTCATCAAAAAATATCCATTGCCAACTCCCATTAGAACGTATGGGGTGGTATAATATGCGTAACGACAAGAAGGAGGAATAATTTATATATGTCCAAAGTTACGGTGAAAGACCTGGACGTTAGAGGCAAGCACGTAATTGTTCGTGTTGATTTTAACGTACCTCACAAAGGAGACGTCATCACAGACGATAATCGTGTCCGTGCGGCGCTTCCGACCATCAATTACCTGACAGAAAATGGCGCAAAAGTACTGCTCTTAAGCCATTTAGGCAAGGTAAAGACTGATGAAGACAAGGCAAAGAATGATATGTCCATCGTTGCCAAGCGTCTGGCAGAAGTTCAGAGCGCTCCTGTTACATTCGTCAATGCGACAAGAGGTGAAGAACTTGAAGCAGCTGTCAAGGCACAGGAAGATGGTTCAATCGTTCTGATGCAGAACACACGTTATGAGAAGGGCGAATCCAAGAACGATCCGGAACTCGGTGCTTACTGGGCTTCCCTCGGTGATCTGTTCGTTGAAGATGCATTCGGTTCTGTTCACAGAGCTCACGCATCCACAGTCGGTATCGCTTCTCATCTACCGAGTGCACTTGGTTTCCTGGTTGAAAAGGAAGTCAATGTTCTGGGCAAGGCATTAAATGATCCGGAAAGACCGCTGGTTGCCATCCTTGGCGGCGCTAAGGTTTCCGACAAGATCGCTGTTATTGAAAACCTGCTGAAGATCGCTGACAAAGTTCTGATCGGCGGCGGTATGTCCTACACATTCTCTGTTGCTCAGGGCGGCAAGATCGGTACATCCCTGCTCGAAGCTGACAGAGTTGAACTCGCAAAAGAATTCCTGAAGAAGGGTGAAGGCAAACTGTTCTTACCTGTTGACACAGTCGTTGCCAATGATTTCTCCAATCCGACAGAGATCAAGACCGTAAAAGCAGGCGAAATTCCTGATGGATTCATGGGCCTGGATATTGGTCCGGAAACTGTTGAACTCTTCAAGAAGCAGCTCGAAGGCGCAAAGACAGTCTTCTGGAATGGCCCGATGGGTGTATTCGAAGACGAAAGATTCGCTGTAGGCACAATTGAAATCTGCAAGACACTGGCCAACCTCGAAGGTGCTACAACCATCATCGGCGGCGGTGACTCTGCTTCCGCAGCCAAGAACCTTGGCTTCGCAGAGAAATTCAGCCACATCTCCACCGGCGGCGGCGCATCTCTCGAATTCATGGAAGGAAAGGATCTGCCGGGTATCTCCATTATCCCGGATAAGGAATAATCAATATGGCAAGAAAACCTGTAATTTTTGGTAACTGGAAAATGAATAAAACTCCTTCTGAAGCTCTCGAGTTCATGAAGGGTATTGAAGAAGTACTGACAGGTACAGAAGCTGCTGACTATGGTGTCGGTGCTCCGTTCGTAGACCTGGATGTCTGCGTTAAGAACGCCAAGAACCTCCTGATCGCTGCTGAAAACTGCAACGAAAAGGACAGCGGTGCATATACCGGTGAAGTATCTGTTCCGATGCTGAAGGAAGTTGGCGTAAGCCACTGCATCATCGGCCATTCCGAAAGACGTACATACTATGCTGAAACAGACGCTGCCTGCGCTGCCAAGTGCAAGAGACTGCTGGCTGACGACATCGTACCGATTCTCTGCATCGGTGAAACAGAAGCACAGTATGATGCCGGTGAAACAGCTGAAGTTATCAAGAATCAGCTGACCGGTTCCCTGGCAGGTCTGACTGCTGCTGAAGTTGCCAAGATGGTTATCGCTTATGAACCGATCTGGGCTATCGGCACAGGCAAGAGCGCTACAAAGGAAATCGCAGAAGATTGCTGCAAGTGCGTTCGTGAAAACGTCAAGGCTCTCTATGATGAGGCTACAGCTGAAGCAGTACGCATTCAGTATGGCGGATCCGTTAAACCGAACAACATCGCTGAATACATGGCTTGCCCGGATATCGACGGTGCTCTGATCGGCGGCGCTTCTCTGAAAGTTGATTCCTTCAAGGAAATCATCGACGCAACAAAATAAGTTTTCTACTCAGAAATCACTGAGAGAATAGGTAATCAATAGGAGGATAATATCAAGATGCCTAATTTTGTAGATCCAATTGCTTTAGTTTATGCACGCGAAGTAATCGACTCCCGCGGCAACCCGACAGTTGAAGCAGAAGTTACAACTGAATCCGGTGCCTGGGGACGTGCAATCGTTCCGTCCGGCGCTTCCACAGGTGAAAGAGAAGCTCTCGAACTTCGTGACGGTGATAAGGATCGTTTCGACGGTAAGGGAACATTAAAAGCAGTTGCAAATGTAAACGAAAAGATCGCTCCGAAGGTTGTTGGTCTCAACGTTTTTGATCAGGCTGCAATCGACAAGACAATGCTCGACCTCGACGGAACACCGTTCAAGAGCAACCTCGGCGCAAACGCAACACTGGCAGTTTCTCTGGCTGCTGCACGTGCCGCTGCTGATTCCTGCGGACTCCCGCTCTACAAGTACATCGGTGGTACAAACGGAAAGGTTCTCCCTGTTCCGATGATGAACGTTCTCAATGGCGGTTCTCACGCTGACTCCACAGTTGACTGCCAGGAATACATGATCATGCCGGTAGGCGCAACATCCATTCACGAAGCAGTTCGTATGGGTGCTCAGACATTCCATGCTCTGAAGAAAGTTCTGAAGAAGTATGGATATGACACAGGCGTAGGCGATGAAGGCGGATATGCTCCTTCTTCACTGGCTAACGGTTCCGGACCGCTGGAAGAACTCAAGAACGAAGGTCCTCTGGCTCTTATTGCTGAAGCTGTTAAGGCTGCCGGATTCGAACTTGGCAAGGACATCTGCTTCGCAATGGACCTCGCTGCTTCCGAATTCTATAATCCTGAAACAGGTCTGTATGAACTGTCCAAGTCCGGACAGGGCAACAAGACTTCCGAAGAAATGATCGACATGATCGAAGACTGGACAAAGAAGTATCCGCTCATCTCCGTAGAAGACGGCCTTGCTGAAAATGACTGGGATGGCTGGAAGAAGCTGACAGAACGTCTGGGCGACAAGATCCAGCTCGTTGGCGACGACCTCTTTGTTACAAACACAACATATATTAAGAAGGGTATCGAACTCGGTGTTGCAAACTCTGTTCTGATCAAAGTTAACCAGATTGGTACTCTGACAGAAACTCTCGATGCAATCGAAATGGCTAAGGTAGCTAAGTACACAGCAGTCGTTTCCCACCGTTCCGGTGAATCCGAAGACTGCACAATCTCCGATCTCGTTGTTGGTGTCAACGCAGGACAGATCAAGACAGGTTCCATGAGCCGTACAGATCGTATTGTTAAGTACAACCAGCTGATGAGAATTGAAGAAGAACTCGGCGACGTAGCTGAATACCGTGGAAAGAAAGCTTTCTACAACGTAAAAGCTCTGTCTGAATAATTCATTCACGCATTTAACTGATTGATTTACCTTTAAAAGAGATCCTCATCCGGATCTCTTTTTTCTGTTTGCATGCAATGGAACAGGGTGCTATAATAAGCGAGCATATGCGAAAGGAGCTTTGCATGCTTAACGCGTTAATTATGATCGTATCAGCAATGATCATTATTCTGTCATTGCTTCAAAGTGGAAAATCCGACGGTATCTCCGGGGCCTTCTCCGGCCGCGGCGGTTTGAATCTCTTTGCCAATACGAAGGAGAGAGGATCAGAAAAGATTATTTCCAATATGACACTCGTTCTCGGTGTTGTATACTTTGCGTTGATTATTCTGGTCAGAATCGTATAACGAACGCCGTATCCGGCATACAGAGTGATGAAGAAACAGTCAGGAATCCACGGTTCCGGCTGTTTTTTTCTGGTATCAATCCGGCCGGAAAACCGTTACCATAGTATCAGGTGATTATTTCTGAAATACAGACAAACAGAAGGGAAACATAATGATGAAAAAACTGCTTCTGATCCTGAATAACATAACCGGTAACAACCGCAATGCCGGCAAGACGTTTGATATTGTAAAAAGTCTTTCAAAGCATGGCTATGAAGTCACTGTGTTTCCTGTTTTCCGGGATTCCGACCTGGATATTCAGGAATACCTGAAAGAATGCAGATATGAACGGATCGTCTGCGTCGGCGGTGACGGAACGCTCAGCCACACAGTCAACGATATTATGAAACTGGACTATCGTCCGGTGATCGGCTATATTCCGGCCGGCACCACCAATGATTTCTCCCGAAACTTCAATCTGACTCCGGATGTTGAAGAGGCCTGTGAAATCATTGCCTCAGGCGAGAGCGTGAAATACGACCTCGGCAAATTCAATGACAGGTATTTCAATTATGTCGCTTCTTTCGGTCCGCTGTCCGCGACCAGCTACAACACGGACCAGAAAGCAAAGGACATGTTTGGCTATGCGGCATATATCCTCAACGGCATCGGCTCGCTGGGTGAAATCATGTCGTCGAGCTGCCATGTCAGAATTGAGACGGATGAAGGTGTGACCGAAGGAGACTATATTTTCGGCGCTATAAGCAATTCGCTTTCCGTGGCCGGTATGAAGGTCAACGGACTGACGCGGGAGAACCTCAGTGACGGTCTCTTTGAACTGACCCTGATCAGATTCCCGAAGGACGGAAATGATCTGCTGAGCATCGCGGATGCCCTGCTCAGCGGCAATTACAACAACGACTTTGTCGAGATGCGCCATATCAAGGCGGCGAAGATCTATACCGACAGCCATACGGAATGGACCATTGACGGAGAATACGGAGGCGTTGCCGAGGAGATCGAATTCTCGATTCTGCCTCAGATTCTGGAAATTTCCGCAAAAGTTTAACGGACAGCAGTATCAGGCGTTCAGACGTCTGAACAGGTAGAAAGAATATGACAGAAACATTGAAAGACAGGATCCTCGAATATGTCGAAGATCATCGAAAAGGGAATCGCCGAATTGACGGAATCGCGGAAGGACTGGATATGTCCGATAAAGTGGATTACGGTCTTTTGCGTGAAGCCATCGCGGAACTGAAGAGCGAATATCTCCTTTTTGAACAGCCGGACGGTCATTATGAAACCCGGCATCAGGCGAATATTGAAGAAGGACGAATCAAGATCAATAGATCCGGTATCGGCTATGTCACAAGAGACGACGGATCCTCTATCCGGATCGATGAGTCTGATCAGCTGGATGCTATGGATGGTGATCTGGTACTGGCGGAGTGTCCGCCCTGGCAGTATGAAGGCAGAATCGTTCAGATCCTGCAGCGGAACCGTGATCATCTGATCTGCACATATGAAGACAACGGTCATGGTCCGAAGCTTGTGATCGATGACGAAAGACTCAGAGACAAGCCTTTCAAACTTCTGGACAACCGCAGTGTCACACCAATCGACGGTCTGAAAGTCCGCTGTGTAATCGAAAAATACTCCGGACCATTGACGATCCGGGTGGATAAAGTCATCGGCCATAAGGACGATCCCGGCATCGATCTTCTGTCGATCCTTCTTGATCATGACATTGATCCGGTTTTCCCGGATGACGTCATGGAACAGGCGGAAGCGATACCGCAGACAGTTTCCGAAGCGGATATTGAAGGCCGTACGGATCTGCGTGAGGAAATCACGATCACGATCGACGGTGATGACTCCAAGGATTTTGACGATGCCATCAGTATTCATGCCAATGACGAAGGCTGGCTGCTGAAAGTATCCATTGCCGATGTATCCCACTATGTAACAGAGGATTCACCGCTGGATATGGAAGCTCTGAAACGCGGCACTTCCACCTATGTCACCAATTATGTCGTGCCGATGTTACCGCATCTGCTGAGCAACGGCATCTGTTCGCTGAATCCGCATGTTGACCGTCTGACCATCACCTGTGAAATGCAGGTCCGTAAAGACGGTACGGTGAAGGACTATAAACTGTATTCTTCCGTCATCAGATCGACTGAACGCATGACGTATCACAACGTCAATCTGATTCTTGACGGTGACGAAGAACTGAATGCCAGATATGCACATCTCGGCAGTCTGCTGACTGATCTCAGAGACTGCGCGGATGCCATCCGGGCTTCCCGTATTGCCAAAGGCGCGATCGAATTTGAAACGGAAGAAGCGGAAATCAAAGTGGATGAAAAGGGCAAGCCGATCGATGTCACCGTCCGGGAAAGAGGTCATGGCGAGCGGATGATCGAAGACTGCATGATCGCCGCCAATGTCTGTGTCGCGGATTTCCTGAAATGGCAGGACATTCCGGCCATTTACCGTGTTCATGAAGAACCGCAGGCAAGACGTATCAAGAGTTTCGTGCAGGTTTCGGAAGTCATGGGCCATAAATTCATCGTCGGCAAATCGGCTGTGCATCCCAATGAGATCCAGAACTATCTGGCATCCGTTGAGGATACTGATGAATATCCGGTATTGAGCAAACTGCTGCTCAGATGCATGCAGAAGGCAAGATATGATGCCAACTGCATCGGCCACTTCGGTCTGGCGGAGGAAGAATATCTTCACTTTACGTCACCGATCCGCCGCTATCCTGACCTGATCGTTCACCGTATGCTGAGGAAGTACGGCTTCCATCAGAATCTGAATATGGATGAGAGGATGATGGACGAAGAAAAGTGCGCAGCCTATGCCGAACAGTCCAGCATCCGGGAAAGAGAAAGCCAGGCTGCTGAGTATGCCTGTGAGGACATGAAGAAAGCGGAATACATGGAAGACCACATCGGTGAAGTCTATGAAGGTATTATCGACGGTGTCACGCCGTATGGCTTCTATGTACAGCTGGACAATACCGTTGAAGGTCTGGTTCATCTGAATACCCTGGATGATGATTTCTACATGTTTGACAGTGCCATGATGAGACTGGTCGGTGAGCGCAGCAAGCGCATGTATACGATGGGTATGAAAGTCCGGGTGGAAGTTTTCGCGGCCAGCCGGGAAGAACAGACTGTCGATTTTATCCTGCATGGAAAAAACGGCAGAATCTTCAAGGAAAAGAAAGACGACAGAAAGTCTGAAGAAAGGAACAGGCGTGGAAGGAAAAGGAAAAAGTGAGAAAACCGTTGTAATGAACCGCCGGGCTTCCCATGATTATTTTCTGGAAGAGAAATATGAATGCGGCATGGTTCTGACCGGAACCGAAATCAAGTCGATCAGAGCCGGCAAAGTTCAGTTCAAGGATTCCTATATATCCATCTATCAGGGTGAGGCATGGATTAAAGGCATGCATATTTCTCCCTATAAATATGGCAATGTTTTCAACGTGGATGAAACAAGAGACAGAAAACTGCTGCTTCATAAATACGAGATCCGCAAGCTATATCAGAAAGTCAAGACAAAGGGCTATACACTGGTGCCGGTGCGGATGTATCTGAAAAACGGCAAAGCCAAGCTGGAAATCGCTCTTGCCAAAGGTAAAAACCTGATTGATAAGAGAGAAGATGCCAAACTGCGTGATGCAAAGAGAGAAATGGAGAAAGCTCTCAAACTGCGCTGAGGGATTGACAACAGTACAGAACGTGATATATTTCGAATGCACAGAAATGTGCAGTCAGACACACGGGGTTGTAAAGGTTTCGACAGGTTGTTGTTTGATTCGGGATGCAGTGGAGTTGTGACCATATCACTACCTAAATTTAAACGCTAACAGAAACAATAGTTTCGCATTCGCTGCCTAATTGCGCTTAAGACGCTGCAGCGACCCGGTCAGGGTTTAGCCGTTATCGCCTGACTGCGTAACTGAAACGGATAAGGTGAATCCGATGCCTGTAGGAGGATCCCGACAATTGACAGGCAGATTCAGCTGACGGTTCGCTCACTGTCATATCAGCTGTCTTATCCAACAGTGGGATAAACTGTAGATTCCTGAATGTGGGACGCTTCTTGGACAGGGGTTCGACTCCCCTCAGCTCCACTACCTGATAAAGGGGATTGCTCAAATCCCCTTTATTTATCGGCTTTTTTAACATTTTCAAGTATACTCAAAAATGCGTTGGGACCGACTTTGGGACCGGCTTTTTCTTTTTGCGTTCTTCGAAAACAAAATTTCTATAAATAAAACGAACAGAAATAAAGAGAAATAAAACAAAGTGAAATGAAAGAAAAAGCAGTGTGCTTAGTCTTCAATGACAAACACACTGCCTTCAAATGAATCGATTCGATCATTGATATAGTCTCTTGCTTCTTTAAGAGCCTCATTCTCTTTGTCTGATTCATAATATAAATCTATGAGAGGTTCAGGTATGTAATCCTCATCAGGAGTTTCTGTGCTTATTTTTTTCATGTAGTCGATATAATATAGTCTTCTGATCAGAGTTGTTACTTTATCCAATGTCTCTGCGCTTAGTGATGATAATATCTCGCCTGCAGTAATCAATTTTTTATTACGCTCAGAAAATTCTTCAGTAGAAATCATATCAATGTCCAAAGAGTCTCTGTCATATAAATACCTTGGTTCATCTATATATACTCCTCTTGCTAGCCAATCGGTGGTAACTTCCAGAACTTCAGCAAGTTTGCTTAAATATTGGTCAGAAGGTCTTTTCTTGTCCGTCTCCCATTCGTGGATTCTTAAATACACAGTTCCGATTCTTCTGGATAATTCGGATTTAGACATGTTTTTCGCTAATCGTGCGGCAGCTATTCTCCTTCCCATTGTTATGCCTGAAACAATTAGTGCATGATAATTGTCGTGTTTGTAATCAAGTTGACTAAACTCCAATGTTCTCCCGTTTATATGTTTCATAAATTTAATATCGTTCATATAACTATTTTACAGCAGATATTATATGCTATTCAAACTATATTCTTGGAAGAGCATAAATATATTGCATATATACTCCATACGGAATATAATCAGATTGGAATACAAATAATAGAATGCGTAAATGGAGGTAAATATGCCAAAAGCAGTAAAAGTGAGTCCTATGCTGAATCATGATCGTTTAAGAATTATCCGGAAAGGCCATGCAAATGTTTCTGATCTGCAGAAGTTTATTCCTGCTTCCAGAACTAAAGCTCAGGCAGAATATCAGACAATTGCAAGGGAGATCATGCTGGCTGAGGGCAAGGAAGTTGCCTGGTATGGAATTGAAATCGAAAGAGTCCTGAAGCATTATCACATGACGGAGCAGGATATCCGCCGGTGGGCGAAAGACGAGGCAGCTATCCAGCAGGTAACATTGGAGACAAACTGATGGAACCGTATTACGCGATGATGGATCTTCGGATTTTCCTGAGTCCGGCATTTCTGGAACTAAGCATGGATGCACAGACCAGATTTGTGCAGCTGGTGGGTACATCTGATCGTATGGGTGTCGGAAATCTGTATTACGTATGGAATGAAAGTCGTATTAAAGCGGATCTGATGGATTCATTATATAAATCTGACCTTGTATGGCCTGTTGATGCGTATTACTGCTTTATTCCAAGTGTATTCAACGCAAACCGCAAAATGCGTAACGGTAAATACAGATCCAGTTTTGATATAAAGGGCTTTCAGGCCTGTATTGACAAATATCCAGTTCTTCTACAGAGCATGACAGAAAGTGAAAAAGAATATATCAAACAGCATGGAATTCTGACTGGCGAAACAACCGAAGTGATACCGGAAACACAAAAAGCCCAGGCAATTGAATACAAACAGACTTGTGATGAAGAAATCAATAAGGACCCCTCGAACTACATTAACTTTGAAGGTGTTTATATGGATCGGAAAGACTATGCAAAGTATCAGGCTTTGACGATGCTGTACAAGGACTTTGAAGAAAGAAACAATGTTTCAATCCTTACAGAGAAGGATGTTGCTGAGTGGTTTATGAATTTGTACAGGAATGATTACCGCCATAATGGAACAAAAGTAAATGACCTGAAGAAACTGTTTCAAGGTTATCTGGAAAAGGTGATGCAAAACAAGCGTATTCAAGGAACTTTGGTTGTAAGAGGTGGCTATGTATGAGCGTTTATTACGACAAGGTCGCAAAAGGATACAAATTTCATTTCCAGTACAAGAACAAAAACTATAAAAGTAAAAAATACAAAACCAGGAAAAAGGCAGAGATGGCAGAGCGCCGGAAACGTGCAGAACTGGATGGCAATATACTGCTCCTCAGTCAGCTTGTTGAGAAAAGACTGGCTGATTATGAATTTCATGATCAACTGCAGACAAGAGCCAAGGTAGAGCAGATGTATCGATGCCGTGTCTTTCCATATATCGAAGACAAAGATGTTGATCAATATACGATCCAGGATATCCAGGACATGGCGATACGTCTGAAGAACAAAAAACCAATCAATCCATATGAAGGAACCGGCAATATTAAAAATCAGTCAAACTATTCAGTTAATTACACAGTGTCCCGTCTTGGCAGCATTTTTAACTGGGGTATCCGGCTAGGTTATTGCATCAGCAACCCATGTCTCAACTTTGAAAAGCTCAAATATAAAAAGCCCGAGAAAGCATATTGGACAGATGAAGACTTTTATAAAGTGATCAGTATTTTGAAACCTTCACAATACAAACTCAGGGCAAGACTGGAACTTTTCTTCTGGACGGGAATGCGCAGATCGGAAGCCAGAGGCTTAAAATACTCAGACCTGGATCTGGATCACAATCGCCTCACGATACGCAGGCATATTGTAGAAGATGGCGGACACCAGGAACTGCCGGGAAGGAAAAACGGCGTTGATGAGATGGTTGTTCTTCTTGATGATGATCTCGTAGAAGTTCTCAGAGAGACTATGTCACATGATCAGAGGATTGATGGCTTCAATATGGACTGGTATGTTCTCGGGTATAAAAAGCCATTTGTGTTATCAACCTTTGCAAAGCAGCTGGATCGTCTGGCGGAACTGGCAGATGTTCCGCGTATCACACCGCATGGCTTCCGGCACAGCCATGTCAGCTGGATTTATTCCAATACGAATCTGACATTGCAGGAAACAGCAGAAAGAATCGGTGATAAAGCCCAGACCGTCCAGAATGTTTATGCTCATTTGTATAAAGACAACAGCCAGAAAGTAGTCGATGCAATAACAGAAAGCAAACGAAAAAAGAGAACCTCCGGAGGAGGTGAAGACAACACCAAATAATTGGTGTAGCAAGTTACACCAACCATGTTGGTTACACTTGTCCTCCGGAGGGTCCTGGCCGGACTGGCTTGTCATTTCGCCTGTCGGCACGTCTTCGTCGCCGGTCATAACCTGTCCAATAAAGATATTGATTCTTCCAGATCTCACCTTAACTACAACGTTGCAGAAACAGATCAAAGTTTTTCACAGAATCTGTTCCTTTCACAAAGACTAAGTGAGATCAAAACCAATAACCGGAAGAATCAGAATGTTATCTGTGACTGGATCGTTACCCAGCCTAAGGATGTCAGATCGGAGGACAGCTATGCCTTCTTCCTTGCTGTATATGAATTCCTGTCGAACAGGTATGGGAAGAAGAATGTTGTATCTGCCTATGTGCATATGGATGAGATCGGTCAGACACCGCATATGCATTTCTGCTTTGTCCCCGTTCAAACGCTGGAAGACGGCAGCGAGAAATTGAATGCGAAAGCTATTGTTGATAAGAATGAACTTCGTACTTTCCATCCGGCACTTCAGAAAGCAGTCGATCAGTCTCTTGGTTATCATGTTTCAATACAGAATGGTATTACCCGGGAACAGGGCGGCAATAAAACCGTGAAGCAGCTGAAAGAAGAGACTGCCCTGAAAGAACAGCTTCCCAAAGGCAAGAAGAAAGTCCTTTCATCAGATCTCTCCTATACTGCCGAAGAAAGCGCAGAACTGCATGCGCTGGCAGAAGACGGCATTTCCTACCGTGTTGAAAAGAAATCGTTTATAGAGCGCCAGAAACTGCAGGAAATGAGAGAGAAATTATATTCCGGAAGGCTTGAAGAACTCAAGAAACAGAAAGCAGACCTTTCCGATCTGATCGAACAAGCCGAAAGTACCGCTGTTATGCTTGGTGCACCGGATGCGAAAAGTTATATGACGGTACATCTGGAGAATACCCAGCTGCAAAACAGAGTGGATGTACTGGAAGATGGCATTCTTACCATTGCGGAGAATGTAGGCTCTGAGATCATGCAGGAGATCCCGCTGAAGAAGATCGACATCGACTGCAGCACACTTCCGGAAGAAGATCGACATCGACTGCAGCACACTTCCGGCAAAACCATCCAGGAATGTCATGAGAGTGATCCGGAAGTATGTAGATGAAGCACTCAATACACTGCAGGACAGAATCGAAACAATCAAAGAAAAACTGTGGAGTACATTTAACAGGCTTACAGAGCTGCTGGGCAGATCCGGCAATCCGGAAATCCGCAGGCTGAATGAATCTTTTGAAGAGGCCATGTCAGATCTTTCGGATCAGCAGCTGTTTTCAGCTAGGAAGCTGCTGTCGGATGAACCGAAGAAAAGAAGATTTGAACAGCATCATCGCTGAAATATAAATTCGATGCAAATCAGACGATCATAAATCTGCCGAAAG